>NZ_RCXU01000008.1:0-136062 GCF_004167315.1 Blautia sp. aa_0143 | reverse complement strand
ATATCATCAAAAGCATACTCGTTGAAGTAGGAATGAAACATAGAAGTTTATAACTTTTTATAAGTTTTCAGTAACGGTATTTCGTTATGAATCTTTTAAATGAAGATAATGTCGTCCATGTATTTCTCAACAAGCTGGGTGACATCGTGATCGCCAATCTTCTTTTTATTCTCTGCTGCATCCCCGTGATCACCATTGGGCCGTCACTGACCGCCCTTTATCACTGCATGATGCGTACCGTAAAGGGGAATAACAACGGCACAACGAAAACATTTTTCAGAGCTTTTAAGGAAAACTTCAAACAGTCACTGATCATATGGCTGCTGATCCTTGCTGCCGGAGCCGTGATCATCCTGAATATACGCTTTCTGCTCCATGCAGAAGGAAGCGCTGCACATATGCTGTTTTATCTTTCTGTGGGAGTTCTGACTCTGCTGATAATTTTTACTCTATACATATTCCCGGTGATCGCAACCTTTGCTAATACACTGGGGGCACTTTGCAGAAATGCATTTCTGCTGGCATTTATGCATTTCCCCACAACGATCGCCATTGCGGTGATCACGATCTTTCCATTGTATATGACATATCTCGATGCAAAGCTACAGCCACTTTACGCATGCTGCTGGTTTTTCTTTGGATTTGGACTTGTAGCTTTTATAAATTCGATGCTGTTGTATCGATTTTTTAAGAAGCTGCTTCCTCCGGAGGAGGATATTTCGCTTTTGTGATGAAAAGCTTGGGAAAATTGTTATTTATTTAGATATAGTATTTTTAGATATAGTATTTTCGCTTTTCAAAGCGGAGGAAATCTGCGAGGGGGAAAGCACTCAGAGTTGCGAAGCCCGTTTTTCCCCCTCGCGCTCCCCCTTTCCGGGCACGCAATTGTTGTGCGTTGTCCTACACTCTCCTCAAAACAACCAGCCCATCATTCTCACCAAGAACCACATTCCGGCCACCATTCAGTACATCACCCTCAGTCTCTCCAAGGCTAACACACCTCCACTGCCCCTCAGGCAAAGTCACACTTCTGACAACCTCCCCCTGCTTCCAAACAGGCGCCACCAAAAGCGCATCACCAACCATAAACTGATCCATCACCCTCTCCATACCCTGTCCAGGGAAAACAAACTCCATAGAACGGGCAATCGGCTCACCAGTAACTTTCGCACACTCTACAGCCTTGAAAATCTCCGGCAGACATTTCTCTCTGAGCGCCAGCGCAGCCTTAACCTTCTGAAAATCCGCCTCAGGCAGCACCCTCCACGGAGAAGCCGAAAACTGCATCACCGGCATCAAAGCCGCGATCTGTGCATACCGCACAAACATCTCCGGCGTACACGCATTCTCATTCCCATTCAAAAAGCAGGTATACTCACCCCCGCCAATCATATCCGGACTGCCAAAAGGATGCCCAGTAAGCCCCTGGAGCAACGTATCCGGGATCAATCCCGCAATACCACTCTCATCCCACTTCGTCTGCTTATCACAAAGTCTCTGCA
Source organism: Blautia sp. aa_0143 (assembly GCF_004167315.1). Taxonomy (NCBI): domain Bacteria; kingdom Bacillati; phylum Bacillota; class Clostridia; order Lachnospirales; family Lachnospiraceae; genus Blautia; species Blautia sp. aa_0143. The sequence goes on along the minus strand of NZ_RCXU01000008.1, from coordinate 134,560 downwards.
TCAGAGAATAACCCCCGGCCCGGAAACACACTCTCAGCTCATTAAACGCAAACTGCTCTCCAAACTCAGCCCAAAGCCTGGACAACTCATCCGTAGAAACATCACGGAACAGCTTATCACCCGCATGATAATAACAAGGATCACCCGCGTCCAGTTTAAAGCCATCCACACCCATATCCGTCAGAACATCCAGCTGATCCTTCAGCCACTTCATCGCATCCGGATTCGTCAGATCCAAAGCTGCAGAATACCCATTCCACCACTCCAGGATACGAGGTTTTCCCTCCGGAGTTTCAATCAGAAAATGCTTATCCCTAGCCTCCCGGAACTCCAACGTATCCGGAGTAATAAACGGACAGATCCACAGCATCACAGAAAATCCCATCTCATGCAATTCTTTGAGCATCGCCTTCGCATCCTTGAAATTATCCCCCCTGAACTGCCACCTTCCATAATAAGGAGACCAGCCATCATCGATCATCAGAACACCGGATGGAAAACCATTTTCCAGAATACCTTTTGCATATTTCAGGATATTCTTCTGGGTCTGATAATAGGTAAGTTCGATCCAGGAATTGTATACCGGTACTTTGAAAAACCTGTCTGAAAGTTTGATCTCATGAAATGGAAAATGCGCTTTCATGGCTGCCAGGTATGCACCTCGCAGATCATTGAAGCCATCTTTCAGAATGATAGGTTCCGGACCTTCCGCCAGGATCTCACCATTTCTGAAAGAAATGTGAAAACCTGCATCGCTCCAGATGTAGCGGCCTTTCGAGGAAAGGAATAAAGGCATGATCTGATTGTGGGTTGGGTTTTCGCGGAAATCCCAGTCCACAATGTCGTCTGCACCTACGGGCTGGCGGTAGCCTTCATAGACTGCACCACCGTACCAGAATTCGTTTTTTAATATAGTTGTTTTCATGTTGAGGCTCCTCCTTTTATATGTAAATCTATTTTTTTAATGTTGAGGTTATTTTTGGGGGTATTAGTGTAAATTTATCCGCTTTTCAAAGCGGAGGAAATCTGCGAGGGAGAAAACACTCAGAGTTGCGAAGCCCGCTTTTCCCCCTCGCACTCCCCCTTTCCGGGCACGCTATATTGTCGTACGCTGTGGAAATGTGTTAATGTATTGGCACGGCGATGTATTCTACGGTATTGATAATGCTACGCTACACCGATGTATTCATCCTGCTCCGCTGTGTTCCTCTATATTCCTATGTATTGATATCTCATCCCGGCGCCACTGCATTGCCACAACAACTCACCTCCAAGTCGACAGCGAAACGCCTCGACCCATTCTTCCCCGGCAGACCACAGGGAAACTCTGCCTTTCGTCCCAGTCATCCAGCGTAGCGCTGATGACTCATCCAACTCCCGGGAAAACACCACCATTCCCACTCTGAACCAAATCCCCTCTCCGCCAGCCACATTTTCTCCATCCCCTTCCCTCCTCACCTGTAATCCCTCCCGCCATCGCCACTCTATCCCTTCCGCCCTGAAATACCAGCCCGTGAGGTGTGTGCTGCCTGTCGGCGGACTCTGCAGGAGGGGTGCTGATTCTTAGCCGGTGGAAATCTGCGTTGCTTCAAAAATTCTCGCTGTCTGAGCGGCTTCAGACGCGAGTTCGAGAATTTTTAAAGCGCTTTTAGCAGATTTTCAGCGGCTTAGAAGTCAGCCCCCGACGAAGCCCCGCCGACAGGCAGCACACACCTCACGGGCGTCCGTATATCCATATCCATCCTTGCCCTTCCCACACCCAATATTGTATAATCACCTCATACAACATTCCATCCCATTTTGTGACCCAAAATTGCGTTTTTGTTGAATAACCCAAAAACAGGAGGCCACCCAAATGAAAAACGATTCCAAAGAAACCCAAACCCAGCACACCCTCTCCGTCTACTTCTGCGGCCAGGAAGACTGCGGTCCGAACCACTCCTTCGGCCCGGCCATGCGCCCACACTACCTTCTCCACGTGATCTTCCACGGCAAAGGCATCTACCAGTGCAGCGGCCACACCTACCATCTGAAAGCAGGCGACGCCTTTCTCATCCGCCCCATGGACTCCATCTACTACCGCGCCGACACCTCCGACCCCTGGAGCTATGCCTGGGCAGGCTTTGACGGCTCCGCCTGCAAAGAAATCCTGAAACAAACCGTATTTTCCGACACCCCAATCTTCACCCCGGAAACACCCTCCCGGCAAAACAGCCTCCTCACCCACATGCAAAGCCTACTTGACACCTTTTCCGAAAACAACGGAAACGACCTTGCCTCCACAGGAAACCTCCTCCTGATATTATCCGACATGCAAAAAAAGCCCTCCGAAAGCAGGACCGACATCTCAAACCTGTACTTTCAGAAAGCCTCCGAATACATTAGAAACAACTATGCCTACCCCATCCAGATTTCAGACGTGGCACACTACGTAGGAATCGACCGTTCCTATCTTTACCGGATCTTCATGGAACATGAAAACACCTCCCCAAAACAATATCTCCTGAAACACCGCCTCCAGATGGCAGCCCAGCTTCTCTGCTCCTCCTCCTGCACCATCACAGAAGCAGCTCTCTCCTGCGGCTTCCGGGACGCTCCCTCCTTCTGCAACTACTTCCGCCAGGGAACCGGCTACACCCCAAGGGAATTCCGCAAAGCCTACAGCGGAACCATCTACACCTGACCAAACACCCGCACTCCGTCCTTTACCAGCTGGTCGGAAGATGATAGCTCCTAATCGCAGTTATAACAGCAGACCGAAACAATTCCATAACAGCAAAAAAAGACGGAAACCATCCCGCAGACTCTGCAAATGATCTCCGTCTTTTATTTTTTTCCTGAAAAGAAATGCTTGATAAACACATACAAAACAATAATAAAAGCAAACACATAGCCAAAAGCCCCCAACGCCGGAATCCCCCACAGCTTTGGTTTCATATCTGTAGTACAGATAATGCTGGAACTGATCAGAAGTGCCATCACCCACAGCCCCATCACAATATTCCGCACCAGCCGCCGCAAAAGCCACGCCAGATCATCCGAGGCATGAAGATCCAGATTGATCTTTGTCTGCCCTTTCATACAGCCCTGAAGAAAATCTGCTGCCAGAGAAGGAATATCCACTGCACGTTTCAGGGACCAGGCAAGATTTTTTCCTTCTTTTTTTATCTCACGCTTCCAGTTCCCATTGCTGAACAGCTGCTCCTTGAGCCTTGCCGCAGCAATCTGTGTCATATTGATGTCCGGACATATCTCAGCCAGAACCCCCTCCACATGAGTCAGCCCCCTTGCAAGCATAGTCAGTCCGTGAGGCATCATGATCTTATTTTCTTTCATGACCTCCATCAGGTCCACCATCACTTCAGCCACATCAATGTTCCCCATATCCGCAGTACCGTATTTCTCCATAAGTCCGCGGATATCCTCATAAAGCTTGCTGGAATCCGGTTTGCCTTTAAACTCCCCAAGAGCCAGGACCGCATCCTGGATCTTGCCGATGTTGTTCATGGCAACCCCTTCAATAGCTTCTGCGATCAGCTGACGATCGTGCTCTGTAAGCCGCCCCATCATTCCCATATCGATCCAGACGATCTTTCCATCCTGGATCCGCACGTTTCCCGTATGTGGATCCGCATGGAAAAAGCCATCCTCCATCACCTGTTTGATGAAATTATCCACATATTTCGTTCCGACCTCATTAAGATCATAACCATTGGCCAGAAGCGCAGCCTTGTCATTGACAGCAAAACCGTCAATATATTCCATCACAAGAATATGCGGCGAAATATACTCACGGTAGAGGATCGGTACTTTAACAAAAGCCACATCTTTGTTCTTTTTTGCAAATTCCGCCATATTTGCAGCTTCCGTCAGGAAATTCATCTCCTCCTGAGTCACAGTCCACAGTTCACTTAAAACCATGTTCAGATCCACCATGCCCTTAATGCTCACCGGCGGCATCAGGCGCACTGCTTTATGCATCAGGCCGATATCCCTGGCCATGGTCTCATAGATTCCTTTTCGCTGAACCTTGATCACAACCTCTTCACCTGTTTTCAGCGTGGCCCGATGCACCTGGGCAATCGATGCTGCTCCCAGAGGTTTCTGCTCAATATGCTGAAATTCCTCCTGCCATGGACATCCCATGGATTCCTCAAGAACCTCGATCACCTGGGAAAACGGCATGGGCGGCACATCCGAGCAGAGTTTCATCAGCTCATCGCAGTAGCGTTTCGGCAGAATATCGGAACGAAGAGACATGATCTGACCCAACTTAATATAAGTTGGGCCCAGATCTTCCAGTATGAGCCGGAGCTTCTCAGGAGAAACACCCCGGGTAATGGCATGTTTTTTCAGAACGGTTGTGATCTCTCTCAGCCGTTCTCCATATCCGCCTTTCTCTTTTTTCTCCTTTTCTTCTCTGCCCATAAACTTCTCCATTTACTGCTTCGTCTGCGTTATCGTTTAGTCAAGCGGATATTTGCGATCCGCAGTCGGTTACTCTGCTGCCTGTTCTTCGCTCCCGGTATCTTCTGCATTTTCTGTTTCCGCAGAAGCTTCCTGTACAGCTTCCTCTGCCGGTTCTTCTGCTGTCTCGGCTTTCTCCTCAGCAGCCTCGGCCTGCATGCGCTCGATCTGCGCCTTCACAGCAGCCAGCTGCTCCGGTGTCAGCCTGGAAATCGTTGCCTTCAGTTCTTCCTGATCATTCTTTCTGGCTGCAGATTCCTTTACAGAATCAGCAGCTGTCTTAACCGTTGATTTGATGTTATGCTTCAGCTCCTGATTAAGAACCTTACCCTGTTCAACCGTAAGCTCACCCTTTTTTACCAGTTCATCCAGGATTTCTTTGGATTTCTCTGCTGTCACTGCTGCTGTACCAATACCCACCAATAAAATTTTCTTCAGTCCTTCACCTAATTCCATAATATTTTCTCCTTTCCTGAAACCGGCAGCTGCCGGACCATCACACCACAGTCCGACACCAGACCCTATCCTGAAACAAAAGTTTTCTGTTCCTGTCATATTCCCAGAAAAGCAAGTCCCTTGGGAACAAAAATGATCAGTCCGACGATCGCTGCCATGATCGCTGCGATCAGTACTGCTCCGGCTGCTGTGTCCTTGGCGATCTTTGCCAGTGGGTGACGTTCCTCTGTGACCAGATCCACAACAGCTTCCACTGCCGTATTCACCAGCTCCAGCGCCATCACCATTCCGAACAGCCCCAGGCAGATGCACCACTCTGTCACGGAAATCCCAAGGATCAGTCCTGCGATCACCACAAGCGCTGCCACCATACAGTGGATCTTCATATTTCTTTCCTTGCGGATGCAGGTAAAAATCCCCTGAAACGCATATCCGAAGCTTTTATACAGCGGATCCTTCTTTCTGCCTGCCATGTTCCTCACCTGATTTCCTGTTTGAATTATTCCCTCCAACGGGAAGTATGGGATTATTATAACAAGTTTGTAGTAATATTTCCAGTATTCCGGAAAATTTATGAATATTTAAGGAGTATATGTGGTTATTCACAGATAACTGTTCAAGCGGATAAAAACATCCGCATTCAGTTAAACCACACATACTCCTGATCCTGTTGCATATTCTGTAAAATTTCCGGATATCCTGAATTATTTTTCCAGATATATATACAGATGTCACATATTATTCCACATTTTTCAGTGCTTCATCCATGGGCACATGACGGATCCTCCGGAATTCCAGCACTGCTACCACTGCATAGGCTGCGATTCCGATCGCTGTCATTTTCACATAGATCATGGGATCCACCCACATGGTAATCCATCCCGAAATACTGGAAAGCATCATCTCGCGGAACAGCACTTCCATGATCTGCCGTTCAACCGGAAGGCTTAATAGCAGGCAGAACACCACCACAAGTGATGTGGAAAGTATATACAAACGGCTGATCTCACCATTTGTATAGCCCAGGATCTTGGTCATGGAAATCGACTGGGCATTTTTTTCGATGATGACCTTGGAAAGCAGATAGATCACCACCAGGAAAATGATCACGGAAAATCCATACATCATTCCCATCATATCTCCCATGGAGACATCCAGCTGCCTGGATATTTTTGTAAGAGCTTCCAGATCAATGACAGAGCCGATATATTTTGAAGGGATATCCCGGATCTCTGTATCAGAGAAATATCCTCCAAAATAATCATCTTCAAGATCAAACGCCTCATTCAGTTTATCTCTTTCCATAAATACACAGAGGCTTGCCGCATAATCATAGATTCCATCTACTTTAAAGGAATACTCATCCTTCTCGTATTTTTCCTTCAAAGTTATGGTATCGCCCTCCTTGATCCGGAATTTATCTGCATAAGCACTGGAAATATAAACACCCTCTCCCGAAAGATCTGCACGGATATACTTGCTATCCGGCTCCACACCATAGAGAGTGATCTCCTCACTTTTATATTTACCAGGCATGGTATTCAGGGAATATGCAGAAAATTTTTCCGCATCCTTATTATCCGTTCTGGTATCCATATAATATTCCATAAGAGAACTCATGGCATCCGCTTTATTTCCTGAATAGGCACTTGCCGGAACCGAAAGCATGTACTGATATTTCGCCAGCATATTTTCCTGGATCTCAAGCTGATAATGATCCAGCGCAGACGGAAGAAGCATTCCGAAAAACAGCAGCAGATTTGCGAAAACAACTCCCACAAACAGCACCAGATAACTGCTGACATTCTGAAAGATCACCCGGAGGCGAAACCTGAAAAAAATTCCTATCTTCGGGCTTAAATACACTGCACGTTTCTGTTTTTTACCGGAAAAATCCCTTCGCAGAAGCTTCAGAGGCGAAAGCTGCAGGCGGTACCTGAGCACCGCATGATCGATCAGTATCATAATGATGACCGGAACTACGGTTGTCAGAAGAAAGGCATCTGCATTCCATACGGTCACATAAGTCGGCAGGCTATAGCTCCCGTAATACATGTCCGCACATACACCCTTAAATACGGTATATCCAAGAATATTTCCGATCAGGGCACCGGCCAGCGTGACCAGAACCGGAAGCGTCATATAATGAAGGATCAGCTCCCGTCTGGTATAACCGGATGCACGTAACGTACCGATAACACCGGCTTCCTTTCGGATCGTATTGCTGATGGTAATTCCAAACACAAAAGCCATGATCACGATCACAATATAAAGAAGCGTGATGACCATTGCCCTGTCTCCGCCCATATCATCACCGGTGAAAATGATCGCCTGGTTAAGATAACGTGGGACAAAGCTTTCCAGAGCTACCACTTTGCCAATGTCTTCCATGAGATTTTCGGAAACTTTCTTCTCCTCTTTTTCGTTCTTTGGCTGATGATCATATATCCATGCATAATTGTACCGGAGCTTTTCCTGATCCAGATTTTCAAATTCCTCCGTGGCTACGATCGCCACACCAAACTTTACAGAATCAAACATGGAATCATTATTATTCTGAAACAGGGCACTGTAATCCGAAAGTGCCACCAGGCCTGTGATCTTCCAGGATTTTTCACCTCTGATCAGGGTATCTCCTACCTTAAGACTGTTGTTATCCGCATACATACGGTCAATGGCGATCTCGCCCTGCCCTGACGGCATTTCTCCCTTCATCAGGCAGACCTTATTCACCTTCTCACGGTTTTTAAAAAAACGCATGGTGCTTCCGTTATCCAGATCTTCTTCTATATAGTAGTTCTCATAGAGCTTAACACCGGCAGCTTCAATATCCTTCCACTGAGAACTGTAAATCTTTTCCGCAGTACGGAAATTTCCGTTTTCGATGTTATATTTATCAAAGCTCTCATTATAAGCCTTCAGCATGCTTCCATCGGCTACCAGAAAGCCGGACACAAACCCGATAGTCAGTACCATCAGCAGGAAAACCACCAGATATTTTCCAAATTCCCCCTTCAGTTCCCTGGGGATACGTTTACGTAAAGGATTCTTCATAATGCCCCCTTACCATTCCAGGTCAGCAGCCGGAATCTTCTGCTCATTCTGATAGTTTCTGCGAATCATCCCGTCACGAAGCTTTACCACACGGTCTGCCATATCCTTGATGGCATCGTTATGAGTAACCATGACTATAGTATTTCCGTATTTGTGATTGACTGTTTCGATCAGCTTCAGGATTTCCTTGGAGGTGTTGTAGTCCAGAGCACCGGTAGGCTCATCACAAAGCAGGATATCCGGATTTTTTACAATGGCACGTCCAATAGCAGTTCTCTGCTGCTGACCTCCCGAAAGCTGGTTCGGAAGCTTCCGCTGATGTTCATAAAGTCCCAGTGTCTCCAGCAGTTCATCCACATCCAGCGGTCTGTCACTTAAATAAGCACCAACTTCAATATTCTCCCTCACAGTCAGATTGGGGATCAGATTATACATCTGAAAAATATATCCCAGATGTTTTCTGCGGTAGAGGGAAAGCTTCTTTTCATTCATATCCTCCAGCTGTTCTCCCTGAATGGTAATGCTTCCTGCATCTGCTCCGTCAATGCCGCCAATAATGTTTAGCAGCGTGGATTTCCCGGAACCGGACGGCCCCAGAAGCACACAAAATTCTCCCTTTTCAATCTCAAGATCGATCCCCTTCAGAACATCTACATGGCTCTCTCCTGCCCCGAAGGATTTTTTGATTCCTTTTATCTCCAGAAACATAAACCGCTCCTTCCATTCCTATACAGTTCTTCTTTATATATGAATATACATATATGTTAGTCTGAACTTACTCTTTTGTCAAGAAGCAGACTTATTTTCGTATTTTTTCCATATATCTATATGCGCTGTACCGGTCCGGCTCTTGCCAAAATCCAGTAAAACGTATATAATGTGGGAGTATCTGTATATTTTTAACCAAATAATCTTATTTTTAAAGGAGTGAATATTGAAAGTGGACCCCAGCGACACTTACCAGATAATCATATTACTTATTCTGCTGGCATTGTCAGCCTTTTTCTCATCTAACGAAACCGCGCTGATGTCGGTAAACAAGATCCGTCTCCGCTCTCTTGCAGACGAGGGAAACAAGCGTGCAGCCATGGCTCTCGATATCCTGGAGAACCAGACGCCCAAGCTTCTCAGTGCGATTCTCATCGGAAACAACATTGTGAACATTTCAGCTTCTTCCCTTGCAACCACACTTGCATACAGCTTTGGCGGCTATATGGTCAGCATCGTGACGGTGATCCTGACGGTTCTGATCCTGATCTTCGGTGAGATCACCCCCAAGAACTACGCAACCATTAACTCTGAAAAGATCACCCTCCGCTATATCCCGGTCTTTAAATTTCTTATGACCATCATGACACCGGTGATCTTTATCATCAATCTCTTTTCAAGAGGTGTGATGCGCCTGATGCGTGTGGATCCGGATGCAGCCAGCAAGGCCATGACCGAGGAGGAGCTTCGTACTATCGTGGACGTCAGCCATGAGGACGGTGTCATTGAATCCGACGAAAAAGAAATGATCTACAATGTGTTTGATCTTGGAGATGCCACAGCCAAGGATATCATGGTTCCAAGAGTACATGTTACCTTTGCGGATGTAGAATCCACCTATGATGAGCTGATCGATATTTTCCGCGAGGATAAGTTCACACGTCTGCCGGTTTATAAGGACAGCCAGAACAACATTGTGGGAATCATCAACATGAAGGATCTTCTTCTTTACGACAAAAATGAGGAATTTGTTATCGATCATTTCCTCCGAAAGCCGCATTTCACTTACGAAACAAAAAGCATTTCCGATCTTCTTGTGGAAATGAAGGACTCCACCTTCAACATTGCCATTGTACTGGATGAATACGGTGATATGGCCGGACTGATTACACTGGAGGATATCCTGGAGGAGATCGTGGGTGAGATCCATGACGAATACGATGAGAAGGAGGACGAGCTTGTCCAGAAGATTTCCGACCGGGAATATATCATCGAAGGTTCCATGCATCTGGATGACGTAAATGATCATCTGGATACGGAACTGGATTCCGAGGATTATGATTCCCTGGGTGGATTTATCATCGAACATCTGGATCGTCTGCCTGTTGCCGGTGACGAAGTGATCACAGAGGACGGAATCCGTCTGATCGTAGAAAAGCTGGATAAAAACCGTATCGAGAAAGTGCATGTCTACCTTCCGGAAAAAGATCCTGAAACACTGGATAATACCGAATCCTGAGTAAGCAGGCTCCAGCTCCGTAACAAGAAACAGCTGATGTACTGAAAAAATATTTAATACTTAATATCATCCATATCGGAACTGTTATCGTAATCCCCGGCTCACCCGTTGAGCCATCAGGATTTTTGATTGACAGTTCCGATATTTTATATTATAATGATAGAAAATTTTTATCCATATTTACTAAATGCAATGACAGGGAGTAGTACACAGTCTCCGGATGCACAGAGAGAAGATGGCCGGTGAGAATCTTCGTGACTGAACTGTGGAAGTAGCCCTCGAGCAGTGAACTGAACCATGGATCTTCATGCAGTAGGCTTCATCGTCATTCCCACGTTACAGGGAGGCAGTATAATTTTGTACTGGCAGAGAGCAGAGTTTTACCTCTGAAAACAGGTGGTACCGCGGAATCATCCGTCCTGAGCATATTTTATCCGATATGCCGGGACTTTTTTATTGGAAAAATTTCTCGCGACAGCCCTTATCTGCTTAACTTTTCACATCATCAAAGGAGGGAACCAATTCATGAAACAGATTTCCGGAAACAAATTGCTTGTAAAAGCCTTAAAAGAAGAAGGCGTTGATGTTCTGTTCGGCTATCCTGGTGCCTGCACCATCGATATCAGCGATGAATTATATAAACAGAGCGGCATTGACATCATCCTGCCACGTCACGAGCAGGCCCTTGTACACGAAGCAGATGCCTATGCCAGAACTACCGGAAAGGTTGGCGTATGTCTCGTTACCAGCGGTCCCGGAGCTACCAACCTTGTTACAGGTCTTGCAACTGCCAACTATGACAGTGTTCCGCTTGTATGCTTTACCGGACAGGTTGCCCGTCACCTCATCGGAAACGATGCGTTCCAGGAGGTTGATATTGTCGGGATCACCAGAAGCATCACAAAATACGGTGTTACCGTCCGCAACCGTGAGGATCTTGGACGTATCATCAAGGAAGCCTTCTATATCGCACGCACCGGACGCCCAGGTCCGGTTCTCATCGACCTTCCAAAGGATGTAATGGCCGAGCTGGGAAGTGCTGAGTATCCGAAGACTGTCAATATCCGCGGCTACAAGCCTAACACCAGCGTGCATATCGGACAGCTGAAGCGTGCCCTCAAAATGCTGCAGAAGGCCAAAAAACCTCTGTTTCTTGCTGGCGGCGGTGTGATCATTTCCCGCGCGCAGGAGATTTTTACCCAGGTTGTTGAGAAAACTCAGATCCCGGTTGTCACAACTGTCATGGGACGTGGCGCCATTTCCACAAAGAACCCTCTGTTTATCGGAAATCTTGGTATGCACGGCGCTTATGCCGCAAACATGGCAGTAAATGAATGCGATCTTCTGTTTTCCATCGGAACCCGTTTTAACGACCGTATCACAGGCAAGCTCCATGAATTTGCCCCACATGCACAGATCGTCCACATCGATATTGACACCGCTTCCATTTCCAGAAATATCCATGTAGACATCCCCATCGTTGCCGATGCAAAAGAGGCAATAACAAAAATGAATGAATATGTACAGGACTGTAATACCGGCAAATGGCTGAAGCAGATCCAGGAATGGAAGGAAGAGCATCCTCTTACCATGAAAGACCGCGGTATTATGGGACCGCTGGATATCATCGGCGAGATCAACCGCCAGTTTGACAAGGCCATTCTTGTTACCGATGTAGGTCAGCATCAGATGCTGGTGAGCCAGTATGCGGACATCACCGAGAACCGTCAGCTGATCATGTCCGGCGGACTTGGAACCATGGGTTACGGCCTTCCAGGTGCTATCGGTGCCAAAATCGGTAATCCGGATACACCGGTCATCTCCGTTTCCGGTGACGGCGGCATGCAGATGAACATTCAGGAGCTGGCTACCGCAGTTCTGGAGGAGCTTCCGATCATCTGCTGTATCTTTAATAATGAATATCTCGGAATGGTCCGCCAATGGCAGAAGCTTTTCTACGGAAAACGTTACGCCATGACAAATCTGAAGGCCGGCGCACTCTCCCGCCGCACAGACGGTCAGGAATATCCGGAATACACACCGGATTTCATCCGTCTCGCAGAGAGCTATGGGGCAAAGGGTATCCGCGTAACTGAGAAGGATCAGATTGCGGCCGCTTTCGAAGAGGCTAAGAAGAATACAAAAACTCCTACGATCATCGAATTTATCATTGATCCGGAGGAAATGGTTTACCCGATGGTCAAGCCGGGCGGCACCCTGGCTGATCTGATCATGGATTGTTAGGAGGAATGAATGATGGATAAAGGAATGAAAAAAAGATGGATCTCTCTCTACGTTGAAAACCAGGTCGGTGTTCTTTCCAAGATTTCCGGTCTTTTCTCCGGAAAGTCCTATAACCTGGACAGTCTTACAGTTGGAACCACGGAGGACCCAACAGTTTCCAGAATGACCATCGCCACAGTCAGCGATGATGAAACCTTTGAGCAGATCAAAAAACAGCTGAACCGTATGATCGAAGTGATCAAAGTTATTGATTTTACAGACGTGTTCGTTCGAATGAAGGAGATCCTTTACATCAAGGTAAAGGGCTGCTCCCCGGAAGATAAAGTAGAACTTTTCCAGATTGCTGAGACTTTCAAGGCACGTGTCATCGACTATGGAAAAGACAGCCTCCTTCTGGAATTCGTCCAGACCGCAACCAAAAATGACGCGGTCATCAAGCTTATCAAAGAAGAGTTCAAGCATATCGAAGTTGTCCGCGGCGGAAGTGTCGGAATTGAGTCCATCAGCATGATGGAGAGATAAAAGCTGAATAATACTCCGACAGAAAAACACGGGGCTGATGCTTTAACGATTAATAAATCGTGATTTTTACAGCCCCGAGTTTGTTCATATACATTCATTATTTCTGCATAAATTCAAGCGCTGCCCCTTTCGTCGGAATTGCAGGGATTCCGCCTCTCTTTTGCACACACAATCCAGCAACTGCATTTCCCAAAACAGCACACTTTTTGATTTCTTCCCATTCCATTTTTTCAACATTCTTATTCATAGAAAGGATACTGCATAATACGCCTCCCCAGAATGAATCACCTGCCCCAGTCGTGTCGACCGCATGTGTCTGAAATGCTTTGATGATTTCTTTTCTGCTTTTTGTTGCCATAAGAACGCTTTGTTCTCCCAATGTAATAGCAACCAGCTTTGGTCCCATGGCAAGGAGTTGATCTGCAGCCTGCTCATAACTTTTCGCCTCTGTCAACAGAGTACTCTCTTCATCTGATACCTTTATGACATCTACCAATTCTATGACAGATCTCATTTTTTTCACTGCATACTCTTTGCTCTTCCAAAGAGATGAGCGATAATTTGGATCATAGGAAGCAACTCTCCCAATGCCACGATATCAACTTTTTCTTCCATTTTTTAGTTCCTCTACAATCTCGTTATAACGTTTTTTATTTAACCGGTAGAAAAATAATACAACCGCAGTCACAATCCACAGTACACCCGGAATCGTCGTAAATGCATGTTTCATAATTGAAAGTACAATTGCATTTTGTGTCTGATTTGCAATATAACCATATTTTCCAAGTAATCCTGCTAAAAGTGCTGTTCCAACTGCCATTCCGATTTTATTTCCAAGTGAAATAAATGCATACTGAAAACCGTCATTTCTAAGTCCGGTTTTCCACTCCCCATATTCCACACAGTCTGGAATAATTGCATAGATTGCGGTATTAAATCCAGAGAAGAAAAACTGTGTGAGACCAGATAATGCATAAAAAATAGCTGGTGATTCTTTGGCATTGAAGAAAAACATAGACAACATGGAAATTCCTGTAAATAAAGCAAAGAGAGATGCTGTTCTTCCTTTGTTATTCAACTTGCGGAATAATGGTTGAAAACAGGCTGCCCCGATGATAGAAGGAATAATAATGCACATCGAATAAGTTGTGTAGTAGGAGGCATTCCCTTCCACATATGTAAAATAATACAGAATATCTGCGTTTCTACCATATAATGTAAATCCAAATAATATCTGCCCTGCCAATGCAAGAAGATATGGTCTGTTCTGCATGACTGCTTTCAACTGTATCTTTACAGAAATTTTTTCTTTTTCCGGAGTAATCACTGCCTCTTTCGTCTTCGCAAAGCAGAAGAAATGACAGGCTGTAAAAATACATCCATATATGACCGCCACCGTCAGATATCCTGTCTTTGCACTGTGACTGCCGAATTTGCTGAGCAGCGGAACTGTGATAATATTTAACACACCAATTGCAATCATCGCTGCAACCGAACGGGATGTATTTATTTTTGCACGTTCATCAATATCCTGTGTCATAGCACCACACAAGGTTCCATATGGAATATTCACACAGGTATACCCCAAAACCAGCAGACAATATGTAATTACCATATAAATGATCTTTCCATTCTGCGGCCAGTCAGGTCTTGCCCAGAATGTCATAACAAGAAGAATCGCTGTAATTGGTGCCGCTACTAACAGCCATGGACGGTACCGTCCCCATCTCGATTTTGTTTTATCCGTAAGTCCCCCGACGATTGGATCATTGATCGCATCCCAGAATCTTGAAAAAAGCATAAGTGCTGACACAGCCGCCATACTGATTCCGAACACGTCTGTATAAAATATCATCAGAAAATTACTGACGAACATCCAGCTGAAATTACATCCGACATCACCAAAACCATATGCAATCTTACTGATCAGCGGTACTTTTCCATTTTTGTTTTCGCTTCCCATATGCCCCTCCTATTTTTATCAGAGTTTCTGACAGAACTCTATTCTTTCCTCATTTGGGCCCTTGATCATAAAAAACTTCACACCATTTTCCCAAAATGGCAGTTCTTCGATTCCGTCTGTAATAATTGTGTATTTTTCATTGCAGATTTTCTGATACATACTTTCAATGTCTTCCACATCAAGTGCAACATGTTGGTATGCACCGTCTGACATTGCCGCCTGCCCATTTTCAAAAGTCTCTATACAGTAATTTTTTATCTGTAAAAATGCCACTTTTTCCCCTGCTTTTTCATTATAAGACTGCATAATTACTTCAAATCCAAGACTCTTATAAAACTCAACTGTTTTCTGCAAATCGTTTGTCGGAATCCCGATATGAGCAACTCCGACAATTCCATATTTATTTTCCATACGAACTCCTTACTTTTCACTGACGTTGATAATTACTTTCATCGTTGTCTCGCGGTTATCATCAATATACTGGTACGCCTTCAAATAATCTTTAAAAGCAAATGTCTTTGAGATGAGCGGTTTCAAATGAACTTTGCCCTCATTTACCAGTCTGATTCCATCTATGTAATCATCATGGCGGTACATCATCGTGCTCTTAATGTCAAGTTCGTGGTCATTTGCCACTGCAAGATCTACTTCTGCCATTCCTGCAAAAACAGCCACCAGTACGATCGTGCTTCCTTTTCTTGCATATTTAATTGCCTGTCCCATTGTGATATTGTTTCCGGCACAGTCGTAGATCACATCCGCCTTATCCGGTCCAAATGCTTCGATCATTGCCTCACCGAAGTCTTTATTTTGGGTATTCACACACACATCAATTCCACATTCTTTTGCCTTTGCCAGTCTAAGATCACTGATATCTGTGATCATCACTTTCGCTGCCCCCATTCCTTTTGCTGCCTGTGCCACGAGATTTCCGATCGGTCCTGCTCCAAGGACTGCAATATTCATGCCAGCCACATCGCCCATCTGTTTTACACCATGAACTGCCACAGCAAGAGGTTCGATCATAGCTCCTTCTTCATAGGACATATCTTCTGGAATAGGTGTTACTTTAGATGCATCCACTGCAAAATACTCAGATGCCGTTCCTGTCGTCTGAAATCCCATTACTTTTAATTCCTCACAGAGATTATACTTTCCATGACGACATGGATAGCAATGTCCACAATATACCTGAGGCTCTATCGTCACCTTCTGTCCCACATGAAACTCTGTGACATTTTTTCCAAGTTCTGTAATCTCACCAGAAACCTCATGTCCCTGTGTTACCGGATATTTTGTAAACGGATGTTTTCCATGATAAACATGAATATCTGATCCACAAACACCAATATTCATAATCTTTACCAACACCTGATTTTCCTTTACCTCCGGAACCGGAACCTCTCTGAAAATAATTTCTCCTGGATTTGTCATTACCTGCTGTAACATAACTGTTTCCTCCTTATTTATATTGTTTTATTTGGTCTTTTATAAATTGTTTTATTAAAGTAATTACATTATTATCCTGTAAACACGATTTGTCAATATGTTTTTCATAATTTTATATATTTCATAATTTTAAAATACATTTTTTGTGTATTTTTCACAATCAACACGAAAAAAACGGAAAGGAAACCGTAGTTACTGTTTTCTTTCCGTTTTTTACTATAATATCTTTTTCTAATTTTACACAACTTCTCGTTTTTCACACATATAAAGCGGACATCTGCATTCACTTTGCAACCTGTCAGTGGGAGCTTTTAACTCCAACAGAGTGAACATCCCCTTACCCAACGCTTGATGCCCTGCGCACCAGATGCGGTGGACTGCTTATCTGCGTTCAAAAAATTTACAATTCTGCCATATGTTTTGTAAAAAAGTATTTCGCGGCTCCAACAGCCGACGCTTCTTTCTTATACGAACAATTTTTTAAGTATGAAACATCATGCTCAAAGCCATTATATGCCATCACTTTTTCTCCCAGTGGTATCATATAATCTGACAATACACCTCCCACATCACCTCCGAGTATAATATCCATATCATATGCCATCCGCAGATTTGATATCAAAACAGCAAGATGATCCAGATACTCATTCCATGTCTGCAAATTTTTTTCATCACCACTTTCAATTTTTTCCATAAATACATCCAGTGACTGCCTGTTATCTTGTGTCAGTACACTTGCAGCACAATATGCATCTGCACATCCTGATTTACCACAATAACACTTTCTTCCACCGGGAACGAGTATCATGTGACCAAACTCACCTGCTTTCTGGTTCTGCCCTCGAAACAGCTTTCCATCTATGCAGAATGCGCCTCCTAAGGTGTGGTTCAAAGACAGATATATCGCATTTGGATACTTTTGTTTTTTTTCTGCAAGCATTGCAGCATTAGCATCGTTTTCAAAATATACTGGAATTTCCAAAGCCTGCTCTAAAAAGCGCAGACTATAATTCTCTATACCTAAAGCATGGGATTTTAAAACGATCCGTTCTTTCTGATCAATAATTCCCGGAATCGCCACTCCAATCCCAAGTAGCGTATCCTTCGCTAATTCGCCTTCAAGAAAAGTTTTGACCTTTTGTGCCACTTCTGTACAATAGGATAATTCTGCCGTAAATTTTAAACGGATGCGATCTTTTTTTATAATCTCATCTCCAAGATTTACTAATACCATTTCTATATGATTCGCTGTAATCAAAATTCCCATTGCATGACAGTATGACTTATTAATCCCTATACTTTTTGCCTTTCGTCCACCGGTCGAAGCATATTCCCCAGTTTCTTCCAACACCATTTTTTCTAACAAGTCATTTACATTTGCTAACACGGTCGGCATACTCAAGTTTAACTCTTTTGCGATTCCCGCCTTGGATGTAACATGATTGTTCAGCACATAATTAATTATTCTTTTTCTTGTTATATTTTTTTTATCTTTATTTTCCGTTTTCTTACCCTCTTTTATTAAATATATTATAAAAGAATTATATGCTTTTTTATTCTTCTTGTAAAGAAATGTTTTATAATAAATCTCCGACAAAATTTATCTTATAAACAGCAAAAAGCTCCCGAAGGAGCTTTCCACGCTTTAGAACACCAATTCTTTTAACACAATCTCTTCTGCCATATTACGAGTACCATTTACCAATCTGACCCATTCCATCTAATCACGAGCTTTCAACTCAGCACTGGTTGCATCCAACTCATCTAAGTCTAAGTCGCTCTCTATCGTGTCATCTGGTTTTTGCGCGAGCAACGAGGCAAGCCGAGATGCTTGCATCTCGATTTGCCGACTGCCGCGTTCATCGAGACAAAAGAACAACCGTCTCAACATGAACGCCCTGGCAGAACTGATCCACTGCACAGGCGTGGGTCATCTCATATCCTGCCTCATAAAATGCCGGGAGGTCTCTCACAAGACTTGTAACCTTGCAGGAAATGTATACGATCTGGTCTACACCGTAAGCCAGGATCTTTGGAAGGGCTTTGGGGTGAACGCCATCTCTGGGCGGATCAAGGATGATCATATCCGGTTTCTCCGGCACCTCGTCCAGAACCTTCAGCACGTCTCCGGCAATAAAACGACAGTTATTGATGCCGTTAAGTGCAGCGTTTTCTCTGGCGGCTTTTACCGCGTCTTCCACGATCTCCACACCGATCACCTCGCTGGCAACAGACGCTGCAAGCTGTGCAATAGTTCCTGTTCCGCTGTAAAGATCAAACACTACCTTATCTCTGGTATCTCCTACATATTCCCGCACCTTGGAATACAGGATCTCTGCAGCCAGGGAATTTGGCTGAAAGAAGGAAAAGGTGCTGATCTTAAATTTCAGTCCAAGAAGTTCTTCATAGAAATAATCCTTTCCATAAAGGATCTTCGTCTCGTCGCTCTGTACCACGTCGGATAAAGAATCATTTAAAATGTGCATGATCCCCACGATCTTCCCTTCCAGCGGAAGTGCAAGAAGCTGTTCTTTCAGAGGCTCCAGATCATATTCTTCCTGGGTGGTGGTTACCACATGGACCAGGATCTCACCACTTGTGACGCCTCTTCGAAGAAGAAGATGTCGAAGATACCCCACATGCTGCAGCTTTTTATAGAAGCTGGCATTACGCTCCAGGAAAAACTCCCGCACGCAGACCAGGATCTTCGTCATATCCGGATGGACAAGCTTACAGTCATCCGTATTCAGGATATCGTAAGTGCTTCCCTTCTTGTGAAGTCCAAGGGACAGCGGCCCATCCTTATACTCATCCCCAAAGGAAAACTCCATCTTATTGCGGTACCCAAACTCAATAGGACTGCCATAAATCCCATCCCAGTGATATAAATGATCTGCAGCCTCAGCTTCTTCCGTCCCATCACCGTTCTTCCCGATCTTAGCCAGACTTTCTTTTACTGCCCCATCCAGAAGTTCTCTCACCTGGCGCTCCTTCATCTCCTTCTGCGCCTCATAGCTCATGGTCTGGTACATGCAGCCGCCGCATGCCGGAAACTCCTGACAGGCAGGTTCTCTTGTTTCCAGGGGAGATTTCTCCAGGACCTCCAGAAGACGTCCTTCCGCCCGGCCGGAACGTTTCTTATTGATCATAAACCGGACTTTCTGTCCCGGGATTCCGTTTTTTACAATTACTTTCTGGTCATCAACCCAAACAAAACCTTTGTTTGGAAATTCCACTTTTTCTATAATACCTTCGTAAATTTCACCTTTTTTCATAAATCCTCTTTCTGTTTTATAACCAGCAGACAATAATTCGAACATTCAGGATCCTCTTTACTGTCTGCTCATGAACGCCAGCGTTTCACGGTCCGTCTTCAAAAATCAAGCCCCGGTATCGCGCCGGGGCTTCAATTATCCGCTTCTCATATTCATACATAACAGACAGCCATTCTGATCTGCTCAAAACAGCCTCTGCAGTGAAAGTTCTTACTCTTCCTCATCCTCGAAATAATCATCGAAGTCATCATCAAAATCTTCTTCAAAATCTTCCAGGTAATCCGGAGCGAAGAAACGATATACTGCAAATGCGATTCCTGCAACAGCTGCAACTGCGCCGATGATCGCCAGTACCCAAAGGACTGTGTTCTTATCTTTCTCTTCTTCTTTTTTCTTCAGTGTTGCAAGCAGTTCTTCAAGCTTTGTTGTATTTAAATTCATAACACTGCACCATCCTTTCTTTCTGTTCGGCTGTACTGTCTGACAGTAAACCGGCAGCACAGCAAAAATATTCTATCACTGTACCGACCTTTCCTAAGTGTTCTTATTATACCACCATATGTCTGATTTTACCATAACTTACGCAAATTTTAACAGGAACATTCCGGAACAATGTTATTTGCAGCTGCTTCGAAATATTTTCACAAAATATATGCAAAACGGCCATTTCATTTTCAGATCTTCTTCAGTTTGGCAAAACCTGCGAACATTTTTTTTACACCGACTTTGTCAAAATCTACCGTTACCTCGTAATCCCGGCCGCCTTCTGCAATATTCTTCACGATACCAACTCCGAATTTCACATGGCGCACAGTATCACCGACTCCGTAATCCAGCTTCGCTGCCTTGGTAACGGTGAAATCCTTCTTCTGAAGGCTGGTTTTTGCCTGGAAATTCATTTTCATCTGGGCATAGGCGCTTTTCGGAGATACGATATCATCTACCCTGGGCTTTTTCTCCTGAATGGTATGTCCAAGATCTACCAGCTCCCGTGGAACCTCCCTTACAAAACGTGACACACGGTTATACTGAGTCTCCCCACGGATCATCCGCTGTTTTGCACAGGTTAAAGTCAGTTCCTTCATGGCACGGGTGATCCCCACATAACAGAGCCTTCGCTCCTCCTCGATATCCGACGGATCACCGGACCAGATGGAAGCATACCCCGGAAAAACACCGTCCTCCATTCCCACGATAAATACATTGGGGAATTCCAGTCCCTTGGCACTGTGAAGGGTCATCAGCAGCACATAATCCTGATCCGGATCAACAGAATCGATATCTGCCACCAGTGCGATCTCCTCCAGAAATGCAGAAAGTGTTGCCGGCTGTCCGGCCTCCTCCATGGCTTCCTGGAAGGATTCTGTCTTGGAGATCAGCTCATCGATATTTTCGATCCTCGCCTGGGCCTCCTCCGTTTTCTCTGCCTCCAGTTCCTTCACATAACCGGTAAGCTCAATGACCTCCTCCAGGGTTTCACGGACTGTATAGGCCTCTGCCTTACTTTTCAGTCCCTGGATAAAGGATACAAAATCATTGATCTTTCCTGCTGCCCTGCCAATGGACGGTACTTCCTCCACCACGCGGAGCGCATCGTAAAAGCTCAGGTTCATCATATCCGCATAGTCCTGGACGCGGCCGATGCTGGTGAGTCCGATCCCTCTTTTTGGCACATTTAAGATCCTGCGTACAGCCAGATCATCACTGGCATTGTCAATGGTCTTCAGATAGCTTAACAGATCCTTGATCTCTTTGCGGGCATAAAAATTCACGCCGCCGACAATCTTATAAGGAACATTTGCCAGGAGAAATTTCTCCTCAAAGAGACGGGACTGGGCATTGGTCCGATAAAGTACTGCACAGTCCTTGTACTGGAATTTCCCGTTGCGGCGCCCCTGGATGATCTCTCCTGCAACATACTCCGCTTCCTCAAATCCGTTGTTGAACTGACGGAAATGTACTTTATCGCCCTCTTCGTTCTCTGTCCAGAGGCGTTTTTCCTTACGCTCTGTGTTGTTGACGATCACCTCATTGGCTGCGTTGAGGATGTTCTGGGTAGAACGGTAATTCTGTTCCAGGCGCACCACCTTAGCCTCTGGAAAAACCTTCTCAAAGCCTAAGATGTTCCCGATATTTGCTCCACGAAAACGATAGATGGACTGATCATCATCACCAACCACACAGAGATTCTTGTATTTCTCAGCAAGAAGACTTACGAATTTAAACTGGGCAGTATTGGTATCCTGATACTCATCCACCATAATATATTTGAAACGTTCCTGATAATAGTCCAGGATATCCGGATTATGCTGAAAAAGCTCCACAGTCTTCACGATCAGGTCATCAAAATCCAGCGCATTGTTTCCCCTGAGGATAGACTGATATTCCTTATACATACCGGCAATCTTCCGTGCATCCGGATCGCCGCCTGCATTCAGCTCCATCTCTTCCGGTGTGATCAGTTCATCCTTGGCATGGGAAATCTCAGCAAGAACGCCTCGTTCCTTGTAAATCTTGGTATTGATATCAAACTTCCGGAAGATTTCCTTCATGACTGTTTTTTGGTCGTCGGCATCATAGATGGTAAAATTACTGCCAAAGCCCAGCACCTCAATATGTCTGCGCAGGATCCTCACGCAGGCGGAATGGAAGGTGGAGACCCATACGCTCTCCGCACCCATTCCCGCAATTTTATTCACACGTTCCCGCATCTCACTGGCGGCCTTGTTGGTAAAGGTGATCGCCAGGATATTCCATGGGTTTACACCCTTTTCTTCCATTAAATAGGCGATCCTGTGGGTCAGCACTCTTGTTTTTCCGGAACCGGCTCCTGCGAGGATCAGAAGTGGTCCCTCTGTATGTACAGCAGCTTCCCGCTGCATAGGATTCAATGTGTCCAAAGCATCATGTATACTCATTTTGATCTCCATTTCTTTTTCCATATGAACAGTATCTTTATATACTATCATGACTTTACTTTCCGGTAAACCCACCTCTCTGAAAAAAAGTTTCTTTACAAGTAGTATTTAAAACTATATAATAGGGAGCAGAGGTGATAATGCGATGACAGAAAACGAAAAAGAAATGATGAACAGCATTTTTGCAAAAATTGCTGAGCTTGATTATATAAAACCCGATGAAATTCCCAATATTGCTCTTTACATGGATCAGGTCACAACCTTTATGGAAGATAATCTCGCTTCCACCAAGCGTCATGATGATGACAAGATCCTGACCAAGACCATGATCAACAATTACGCAAAGAACAAGCTCCTTCCCCCGCCGGAAAAGAAGCGCTATTCCCGGGAGCATCTGCTAATGCTGATCTTTATCTACTATTTTAAGAATATCCTCTCCATCAGTGATATCCAGACCCTTCTGGGACCGATCACCGAGAAATACTTCAAGTCCGTTACAGAAAAGGACATGACTTACATCTACCAGGAGGTTTTCAGTATGGAGCAGTCACAGATCCGTTACCTGGAAAAGGATCTTATGCACCGTTTCAAAAGTGCCGGAGAAATTTTTGAGGACGCCGACCCGGAGGATAAGGAATTCCTTCACCAGTTTTCCTTTATCTGTCTTCTTAGCTTCGACGTATACATGAAAAAAATGATCATCGAAAACATGATCGACCACATGAATTCCTCAAAAGATACGGATTCCTCAAAAAAAGACAAATAATATCCAGAGCTCACATCCGGTCATAAACGTGCGTCGCCGGGCGCACCGAAAAAAAGAGACAGACGCACGATCGTCTGTCTCTTTTTCGTTACAGCATTATCCGTTATCATCACGGTATGGACGTAAGCCTTATTCTGCTTCGCCGCCCTGCTCCCCGTTATCCTTCTTCATACGTGCAAATACCATCTCATAACCATCATTTCCATAGTTCAGGGAACGGTTCACACGGCTGATCGTAGCTGTGGAAGCTCCTGTTTTCTCGGAAATATCAAGGTATGTACGCTTATCAGTAAGCATCTTGGCTACCTCGAAGCGCTGAGATAAAGAAAGCAGCTCATTGATGGTGCACACATCCTCAAAAAATGTATAACACTCTTCCTTATCCTTCAGGCACAGGATCGCTTCAAAAAGATGATCCACAGCCTCCGTCCTGATTTTTTTGCTCATTGTTACGCTCCTTTAAAATACATAAATTTCGTCTAATACAATACTGATATTTTAACACTCTAAATCGTGATAAGCAAGCCTTTTAAGGAAATTTAATAAACTATTTCGCTATTTTGTCTTTCTATAGCGGACACATGATTTTCCCATTTCCACTGCCCCGGAAAACATTTGGGATTTGCTTTTTCTGCTGTGATTGGGTATACTTAAAATAATATCCAAAAGAAAAGGAGACTTATCAAATGAATCGTTTTTTCAACATGGACAACAAATTCTTCGTGTTCATGGGACGCGTAGCAGACCTGCTTCTTCTGAATTTTCTGTGCATCCTCTGCTGTATTCCGGTTGTCACCGCAGGCGCCTCCATAACAGCTCTCTACTATGTCACACTGAAGATGGCAAGAGACGAAGAATCTTATATTGCCCGCAGCTTTTTTCGCTCATTCAAACAGAACTTCAAACAGGCGACCATCATCAATATCATCATGCTCCTCACCGCTGCTGTTCTGTTTATCGATCTTCGGATCGCCAGAGCCGGAAGCGGAGCTATGTACAAAGGACTTTTCAGTCTGTTCATTGCATTTGCACTGATCTATGCGATGATCCTTCTGTACATTTATCCGATCCTTTCCAAATTTTTTAATTCCGTCAAGAATACCTTTGTAAATGCATTCCTGATGTCCGTCCGCCATCTTCCGCTGACACTTTTGATGCTTGTGATCTCTGCGTCTCCACTCCTACTGATGTGGCTTTTTGCTTATGTGAGCTACGCACAGTTTACATCCATCCTGATCATGCTTTTTATTCTAATGGGATTTTCCACGCTGGCCTACTGGAAATCAAAGATCTTTGTAAAGATCTTCGATAACTATATACCGAAAGATGAAAACGAAGAAAACGGCGAAGAGAAAAACGAACCGAAAGAGGCATAATGAAGCGCTGGAACGACAAGCCTTATCATTCTCTGGACTATATGCTCCGGGAGCGATACGGCGAAAAGGTCTACCGGGTTGCATTAAACGGCGGCATGTCCTGTCCCAACCGTGACGGCACCCTGGGCAAAAAAGGCTGCATTTTCTGCAGCCAGGGCGGAAGCGGAGATTTTGCAGCAAACGCCGCTCTTTCCATTACAGAGCAGATCAACACACAGATCAAAAGTCTCTCTTCCAAACGCCCGATTCATAAATATATCGCCTATTTTCAGGCATATACAAACACATACGCTCCTGTGGAACACCTGCGTAAGATCTTCACAGAAGCCATCTCCCATCCGGATATCGTGGCACTGTCCATTGGTACCAGACCGGACTGTCTGGGAGATGATGTACTGGAGCTTCTTTATTCCCTGAACCAGATCAAACCGGTGTGGGTGGAGCTGGGACTCCAGACTATCCATGAAGATACCGCCAGATATATACGGCGCGGCTATCCACTGTCCTGTTTTGATACCGCAGTGAAAAATCTCCGCGCAGGCGGCATCGAAGTGATCGTCCACACCATCCTGGGGCTTCCCGGCGAAAGCCGGAAGGATATCCTGGAAACAATGGCTTATCTGAACGCCATGGATATCCAGGGGATCAAGCTGCAGCTTCTTCATGTACTGCGTGGTACAGATCTTGCCGCTGATCATGAAGCAGGTCTTTTCCGCACTTATGAACGGGACGAGTATCTGAACCTTGTCATTGACTGTCTGGAACATCTCAGACCGGATATTGTGATCCACCGGGTCACCGGCGACGGACCGAAGGATCTGCTGATCGCACCTTTATGGGCCAGCCGCAAACGAGAAGTTTTAAACCTTCTTCATCACCGGATGAAAGAAAGAGCAAGTTTTCAGGGAAAAGCTCTCGAAGCCCTTTCCCGCAGCCAGTAAAAAGGAGGATTCTTATGGCATCACCTTTTACAACCTATAAGCTTATTATTTTATATATGCTGCAGAATTCCGATGGGGATCTCACAAATTCCCAGATCACCGATTTTATCCTGGACCGGAAATACACCAATTATTTTCAGCTCCAGCAGGCAGTTTCCGAACTTGTGGAGGCAGATCTGGTGGAAATGTCTTCACAGTCCAACCGCAGTTACTATCGACTGACCTCCGAGGGAAAAAACACTCTGAAATATTTTTCCAAAGAACTTTCCTCTGACATCAAGAAAGAAGTGGAAGAATATCTCAATTCCCTCCACCGCAAGATCGAAGAACATCTCCTGACTCCTGCAGATTACTATCCCACCAAAGAGGGCAGCTACTCGGTACGTCTGCGGATCATCGAAAGCGGCGTCAGCATCGTTGATCTCAGCATCAATGTGCCAAATCTTGCTGCTGCACAGTCTGTATGTGAAAGCTGGCCTTATAAATACCAGAATGTTTATGACAAAATAATGGAGGAGCTTCTCTGAGAGGCTCCTCCGTTTTACTTATATTCATTTATTTCGCTTCTTCGTGGATCTTCTTCATATGCTCTTTCAGTTTCTTTTCATATCCCATATCACTGAGCTCGTAAAAATGTTCCCCCTGGATCTCTGATGGCAGATACTGCTGGTTTACATAATGGTTCGGATAATCATGGGCATATTTATATCCGATACCATGACCCAGACTTTCGTGGCCACCATAATGGGCATCCTGCAGATGCACCGGAACGGTTGTCTTCTTCGCCTTCACGCAGCGCATGGCTTCCTGTATGGCATTTACTGCAGAATTGCTCTTGGGTGCACAGGCCATGTATGTAACTGCCTGGGAAAGAATGATCTGGGACTCCGGCATTCCCACACGTTCCACTGCCTGTGCTGCTGCCGTTGCCACGCAGAGGGCCTGGGGATCTGCGTTTCCGATATCTTCGGAAGCAAGGATCATGATCCTTCTTGCGATAAATTTCACATCTTCTCCTGCATAGAGCATTTTTGCCAGATAATAGACTGCCGCATCCGGGTCGGAGCCTCGCATGCTCTTGATAAAGGCAGAAATGATATCATAATGATTGTCCCCGTTCTTATCGTAGCGCACCACCCGCTTCTGGATACACTCAGAAGCCACCTCAAGGGTCAGATGGATCTTACCGTCTGTATCACGAGGTGTGGTGAGGATTCCCAGTTCTATGGCGTTTAAGGCGCTTCTGGCGTCTCCTCCTGCCATATCTGCCAGAAACTCCAGAGCATCCTCCTCGATCACCGCCCCATAGCTTCCCATTCCACGTTCCGGATCGTTAACCGCACGCAAGATCAGTTCCTTTATCTCCGGTATCTCCAGGGACTTCAATTCAAAGATGATCGATCTTGAAAGAAGCGCTCCGTTTACCTCAAAATATGGATTCTCTGTTGTGGCCCCGATAAGAATGATGGTTCCGTCCTCCACAAAGGGAAGAAGGTAATCCTGCTGGCCTTTGTTGAAACGATGGATCTCATCGATGAACAGAATGGTCTTTTTCCCATACATGCCGAGATCGTCCTGTGCCTGCTTTACAACTGCTTCCATATCTTTCTTCCCTGCTACGGTTGCATTGATCTGGGTAAAGCTGGCGCTTGTGGTATTGGCGATGACTTTTGCCAGGGTGGTCTTTCCGGTTCCCGGAGGGCCGTAAAAGATAACAGATGTCAGCTTATCCGCCTTTATGGCACGATACAGCAATTTATCTTTTCCTACGATGTGCTGCTGTCCCACCACCTCATCCAGCGTTCGCGGACGCAGCCTGGATGCAAGAGGTGACTCCTGATCCAGCGTTTTTGACTTTGCGTATTCAAATAAATCCATGGCTTTCACTCCTGTATTTTCTGTAAAAAGCGGATATTCACGATCCGTATTCTTTTCATAGATCTGTATCCGGCAACGATCGTTTCATTTGTTTCCGGCATACGGACAGATTCCTTATTTTTATAATTTTACCTGTTTGCACATAAAAAAGCAATCGTTTCTGCCTTTTCGGCAAATCACAGTTACATCACCAGCAGCTGATCTGCAGTTACCAGGTCATATCCTTCTTCCGTAAGCATATCCGCGATCTCCAGGGCCGCTTCCACGGATGTAGAAAAGCTGTCATGCATCAGGATAATGGAGCCATCCTTCACTTGTCTTTTTACGATATTTTCCACAGAACGGACATTTTTTGATTTCCAGTCCAGAGTATCCACATCCCAAAATACCGGCAGCATGGTCACACAGAGCTCCAGATCCTTCGGCCATGCACCGTAGGGCGGGCGAAGATACATGGGATATTCTCCGGTGATCTCGTAGATCTCATTATTCGTCTTTATGATCTGCTGACAGGCCTGGTCACCGGGAAGCTTATCAAGCTGCACGTGATCATACGTGTGATTACCGATGAGATGACCGTCTCTCTGCATCTGCGTTACGATCTCCTCATTTCCCCGGATATTTTTTCCCATAAGAAAAAATGTGGCATGGATCCCACGCTTCCGCAGGCCATCCAGAAGCAAAGGTGTATATGTTGCATGCGGTCCATCATCAAAGGTAAGAGCCACACGTGGACGATCCTCTTTTTCGCTTCTGTCAGAGGCTGTCTCAGCCACCGGTTCTGCTACTTTTTGTCTGTACTGCGCCGCCACCAGCCGGAACATCCCCTCACCGGCGATCATTCTGGTCACCCGCATCCGAAATGCACTGTCTGAGATTTTTCCATATCCGCTGAGCAGGATCAATACCATTGCCACTACACAGAAATATTTTTTTCGCTTATCCATATTTCCCGCCGGATCAAATATACTTTTCCACAATATATGAAAAAATCCCCGGGAAAAGACTTTTGGCTTTTCTTTCCCGGGGAATATTCTCTGATATATGTCTTATTTTTTCAGGATCTCAAGTGCACTCTCGATCTCCTCCACGCATTTCTCATAACCAAGGGTACCGTTATCCAGGCACAGATTATATTTCGTCATGTCTGCCCAGTCAACACCCATGAAACGTTTGCAGAAATCTTCTTTGCGTTTGTCATCTTTATGCATGAATTTCTCAATGTCCTTTGTGGTTCCGCTGAGCTTCTTGCTTGCCTCGCGGATACGGAAATCCCAGTCTCCGTAAACAAACACACGGAGAACATTGGAATAGTCTTTCAGGATCATGTTTGCACAACGTCCGATAATCACACATGACTCTGTCTCTGCCAGCTGGCGGATGATTTTTGCCTGATAATTGAACAGGTTCTCATCGGATGTAAAATCCTTGCTCTGAGGCGGGATCAGCTCACCCTTGTAGATTCCGGACTTTGCAAAAAATCTCTGCTTTGTGCTGACATTTTCATCTGCCCTTCCAAAAAGCTGCTCATGAATGCCACTCTCCTCGGATGCCATACGGATGATATCCTTATCATAGTAAGAAATCCCTAATTTCTTTGCAAGCTCCTCTCCGATGGTACGTCCACCGCTTCCATACTGTCTTGCAATGGTAATTACGAAATTATCCATGTCTTTCCCCCTACTCTCCAAGATATGCCTTCTGAACGGCCTCGTCATTCAGAAGATCCTCTGCCTTTCCATCCATAGTAATGCTTCCTGTTTCCAGAACGTACGCTCTGTCCGCAATGGAAAGAGCCTTCTTCGCATTCTGCTCAACCAGAAGCACTGTAGTTCCGCTCTCACTTACCTCGCGGATAATGTCAAAAATCTCATTTACAAAAATCGGCGACAGACCCATGGACGGCTCATCCATCAAAATGATCCTTGGTCTGCTCATCAGTGCACGTCCCATGGCAAGCATCTGCTGCTCACCACCGGAAAGTGTTCCGGCACGCTGTCCTTTACGTTCTTCCAGACGCGGAAATCTCTTGTATACACCAGCAAGGCTCTCTGCGATCTCTGCCTTGTCTTTTCTTGTGTAAGCTCCAAGAAGAAGATTCTCATAAACGGACATATCCGCAAATACTCGTCTTCCTTCCGGAACGTGTGCCATTCCCATTTCTACGATCTTATGGGCTGGTGTTCTTGTGAGGTCTTTTCCCTCAAACACAATGCTTCCGGACTTCGGAGAAAGAATTCCGGTAAGTGTCTGAAGTGTGGTTGTCTTTCCGGCACCGTTGGCACCGATCAGCGCAATAACCTCTCCCTGATTTACATGAAAAGAAATTCCCTTCAGGGCCTGGATCACACCATAGTAGACCTGGAGGTCCTTTACTTCCAACATTGCCATTGTCTCGTTCCTCCTTATTCTCCCAGATATGCAGTGATAACCGTCGGGTCTTTCAGCACTGCAGATGTCTCACCCTGGATCAGTACCTGACCGAAGTTCAGAACTGTAAGTTCCTCACAGATACCGCCCACCAGTTTCATGTCGTGCTCGATCAGAAGAACAGTCATATCAAAATGCTCCCGCACAAAACGGATAGTATCCATCAGCTCCTGTGTCTCATTCGGGTTCATACCAGCCGCCGGCTCATCCAAGAGAAGAAGCTTCGGCTCTGTGGCAAGAGCTCTGGCAATCTCCAGCTTACGCTGTTTACCATAAGGCAGGTTACCTGCCAGAGTGTCTGCTTCCTTATCCAGATCAAACACCCTCAGTATCTCCATGGCACGTTCGTTCATCTCTTTTTCTACCTTGTAATACTTCGGCAGCCTTAAGATTCCGGTCAGTGTGGAATATGGATGATGATTGTGAAGTCCTACTTTTACATTGTCAAGAACCGGCATATCCTTGAAAAGACGGATATTCTGGAAGGTTCTTGCGATTCCGGCCTTGTTGATCTCAATGGTGCTTTTTCCTGTGATATCCTGGCCGTCCAGTTTAATGATTCCCTCTGTAGGCTTGTACACGCCTGTGAGAAGATTGAATACTGTTGTCTTACCGGCACCGTTAGGTCCGATCAGTCCATAGAGCTGTCCCTTCTCAATGGTCATATTAAAGCCGTCAACAGCACGAAGACCGCCGAACTGGATAGACAGATTATTTACTTCCAGCATTGCCATGATCAGGCCACCTCCTTTTTCTCTTTTTTGCCTTTGAATTTCTCTACCATACGTGCTCTCCAGTCTCTTGCTGCCGGTGCCCAGTT
This sequence comes from Blautia sp. aa_0143, assembly GCF_004167315.1. Taxonomy (NCBI): domain Bacteria; kingdom Bacillati; phylum Bacillota; class Clostridia; order Lachnospirales; family Lachnospiraceae; genus Blautia; species Blautia sp. aa_0143. The sequence goes on along the minus strand of NZ_RCXU01000008.1, from coordinate 103,774 downwards.
AAAGAGCATCATGATGATCAGTACGATAGCATAGATCAGCATACGGTAGTTTGCGAATCCACGGAGAAGCTCAGGCAGTGCATAGAGGATAATTGTTGCAATGATAGATCCTCTGATATTTCCGATTCCTCCAAGTACTACATACACAAGTACCAGAATGGACATATTGTAATCGAATACAGATACCTTCAGAAGAGAAAGGTTATGTGCATACAGCACACCTGCAACTCCTGCAAGGGCTGCAGAAATGGTAAATGCCAGCAGCTTATATCTGGTGATATTGATTCCTACAGACTCCGCTGCAATACGGTTGTCCCTGGTTGACATAATAGCACGTCCGCTTCTGGAGTTTACAAGGTTCTGTACAATAAACAATGTGAGAAGAAGCAGGATCACGCCGATCAGGAAAAAGTAATTCTTGATATCTTTATAAAGAGTTGCTGTTCCGGAAATACCAAGGGCACCCTTGAGGATCTGCTTTCCGCCGGCTTCCAGATGAAGACCGGCTGCACTTGTTGCAACGTGAAGTCCTTTGTCATCCACGCCAATGTAAAGTACATTGATCAGGTTCTTGATGATCTCACCAAAAGCCAGTGTAACAATAGCCAGGTAGTCACCGCGGAGACGAAGTACCGGAATACCGATGATCACACCGAACAGTGCTGCAACTGCCGCACCTACAAGGATTGCAAGGATAAAGCGAGGAACCTGCGGAATGGAGTCTGCAACAACCTGTGAAAACAGGGCACTGGAAAAAGCTCCCACGCACATGAAGCCCGCATGTCCAAGGCTCAGCTCACCGGAAAAACCGACTACCAGGTTCAGGGAAACTGATGCAATGGTATAAACACAAAGGGGAACAAGAAGTCCCATAAGAAGTCTGGAAAGATTTCCAGTTGAGGAAAGTGCCTGTACAATCACAAAAAGCACAATGACAATTCCATAGTTGATCATGTTATTTTTTGTTGTTTTGTTTTTCATATTCTTCATATCGGCCACCTTACACTTTCTCCTGGATGTTCTTGCCGAACAGTCCGGTAGGTTTTACAAGAAGCACGACGATCAGGACTGCAAATACGATCGCATCTGCAACCTGGGAAGAAATATAAGCTTTTCCGAAGATCTCGATGATTCCCAGAAGGATGCCGCCGACCATAGCTCCCGGAATCGAACCGATTCCACCGAATACAGCAGCTACGAAAGCTTTGATACCAGGCATGGCTCCTGTGTACGGAGTCAGTGTCGGATAAGTCTGACAGAGCAGAAGGCCTGCGATCGCTGCAAGTCCGGAACCAATGGCAAATGTGAGGGAAATTGTCGCATTGACGTTAACTCCCATCAGCTGTGCCGCATCTCTGTCCTCGGAAACCGCCTGCATGGCACGGCCAGGTTTTGTCTTTTTTACAAAGAGGGAAAGTCCCACCATGATAATGATACATGCAAGGATGGTTACGATGGTGATTCCCTTGATGGTAAGCTCACCGTCAAACAGTGTGATGGACGGAACTTTGATAACAGCTACGAAACTCTTGGCATCTGCGCCGAAGATCAGAAGTGCCAGGTTCTGAAGCAGATAACTGACACCGATAGCCGTGATAAGAACGGCCAGGTTTGAGGAAGCTTTTCTAAGTGGACTGTAAGCTACCTTCTCAATGACAACACCAAGCAGTGTACAGATCACAACGGAAAGGATCACAGCAAGGATCGGTGACATGCCGCCTCTTGTGATACAGGTAAGGATGATATAAGCTCCCACCATAATAACATCTCCGTGTGCGAAGTTCAGCATCTTGGCAATACCATAAACCATGGTATATCCAAGTGCGATGATCGCATAGATACTGCCAAGACTGATGCCGTCTTTTAAATAAGATATAAAACTCATAACGCACCTCTTTTAATTGTTTATTGATAAGGGAAAAAGGGGACGGTTCCCACTAAAGGTGACCGTCCCCTGACCCCTAACGTTAACAGAAATTACTTATTTCATCTCTACATAAGCACCGTCTTTGATCTCGAATGCTTTCGGCTCTTTATCACACTCGCCATCCTCGGTCCATTTTGCTTTTCCGGTAAGTCCGTCAAGCTCGATGTTTGCCATGGATGCGCTCATTGCTGCACTGATGTCTGCATTTTCCATATCTGGTGTGATCTTTGCATCGTCAGCTGCAAGCTGCATTGCGTAAAGTACATCATATGTATCTGCCGCAAACTGGTTCGGGATCTCACCGTTGTGAGCATCGCCGTATGCTTTTACGAAGTTCTGGCTCTTCTCATCTGTAGCTGTTGCGGAGAATGGTGTCAGAAGCATAACACCCTCTGCAAGGGATTTATCGAAGTTCTCTACATTGAGGATACCATCCATGCCATCTACACCAAAGAATTTAATGTCAAGTCCTGCCTCAGATGCCTGCTGAAGGATCAGCGCATTGTCGGAATAGTAGTTCGGAAGGAAAAGAAGCTCAGCGCCGCTCTTCTTGATCTTTGCAAGCTGTACAGAATAGTCTGTGTTGCTGTCTGTTGTGTAAGCCTCATCTGCAACTACTTCAAGTCCGTCATCAGCAGCTGCTGCAACGAATGCGTCATGTACACCGGAGTTGTAGTCAGCAGCGGAATCATAAAGTACTGCTACTTTCGTTGCAAGTTTGTGCTCGGAAATGTACTGAGCAGATTTGGTTCCCTGTGCCGGGTCTGTGAAACACATACGGAACTCGTTTGTTCCTGCTGTGATACAGTCAAGTGCTGTTGCGGATGGTGTGAAGAGGAATGTATCCTCGGCTGCCTCAGCTCCTACTGCGATACAAGAACCGGATGTTACAGTTCCACAGAGCATCTGCATTCCTTTATCGATCAGGTCATTGTATGCGTTAACAGCCTTCTCTGGATCTCCCTGGTCATCACCTGCGTCAAGAATCTCTACTTTATATCCGTTGAATCCACCGTTCTCGTTGATCTCATCAGCTGCGATCTTGGCTGCGTTGTATACGTTGGTACCGTACTGTGCGTAATCACCTGTCATCGGTCCGATCACACCGATCTTAAATGTCTCATCTGCTGCAAAAACGGATGTAGGCATCATCATAGCTGCTGTCATCGCTGCTGCTGATGCAACGCCGATTACTTTCTTCCAATTCTTCATAATAATCTCTCCTCCTGCGCTTTGTCGCGTTACTAATGTTTAATGGTAAAATTATAGCATCGCATATTTTTTATTTCAAGGGCAAATTTAGTTATCTGTTGTTTTTCGTCTGATTGCACAACGCGGACACTTGTCCGCTGTACAGCTTGTGTCGTTTTTCGGCAAATTGTCTGAATTTTTTTACAAAAAAATCCAGGGAAAAATTCCCTGGACTCCTTCGTCTCTTAATACTTTACTTATGCGATTGCTTTCTTAGCGATCTCAGCAAGAGCTGTGAAGCCTGCTGCATCGTTAACAGCCATCTCTGCAAGCATCTTTCTATTGATGTCGATGTTTGCAACCTTAAGGCCGTGCATCATTTTGCTGTAAGAAAGTCCGTTCATTCTTGCTGCTGCGTTGATACGAGCGATCCAAAGCTGTCTGAACTGACGTTTCTTCTGTTTTCTTCCTGCATAGGAGCTTGTAAGAGCTCTCATTACAGACTGTTTTGCTACTCTATACTGTTTGGAACGGGCTCCTCTGTAGCCTTTTGCCAGTTTTAATGTACGGTTATGTCTTTTCTTTGCGTTTAATCCGCCTTTAATTCTTGCCATTTCTTAATTCTCCTCCTGTTCGTCTTCTCTATCTTATAAATATGGTAATACTTTCTTCATGCTCTTTACATTAGTAGAATCAACAACAGTAGATTTTCTCAGATTTCTCTTTCTCTTCTGAGATTTCTTTGTAAGGATATGGCTCTTGTAGGCTTTATTTCTTACTAATTTTCCTGTACCTGTTTTTTTAAAGCGCTTTGCTGCTGCTCTGCAAGTTTTAATTTTTGGCATTATGAATTCCTCCTTGATTTGGTACTTCTAAATTTTATATAGCATCCCGTTCTGCCCGGCTGTTGCCGTGAAGACTGAGATATCTACCGTTTCTCAGTCAGAAACATAGTCATGCTTCTGCCTTCTACCTTCGGAGCCTTCTCTACAGTCGCTATATCGGACAGAAGATCTGCGAAGTCATCAAGCACATGCCTACTGCTGGACATATGTGCCATCTCTCTTCCGCGGAAACGAAGTGTAACCTTAACTCTGTCGCCCTTGCTAAGGAACTTTCTTGCTGCATTTACCTTCGTCTTCAAATCATTCGTATCAATGTTCGGGGAAAGACGCACTTCTTTGACATCGATGGTTTTCTGCTTTTTTCTGGACTCTTTTTCTTTTCTTGCAAGCTCGTAACGGTATTTACCGTAATCGATGATCTTGCATACCGGCGGTTTCGCCTGTGGGGCAATCTTTACAAGGTCAAGTCCTGCCTCCTGCGCTTTCGCCATCGCTTCTCTGGCGGACACGATTCCAAGCTGAGCTCCGTCCGGACCAATCAAGCGTACCTCTCTGTCTCTGATCTGTTCGTTAATCATTAAACCGCTAATTGTTGTACACCTCCATGAACATGATAGAATTATTTTTTTCTTTCTCATTAATGTAGCTTAAGCCGCACAAAAAAAGCGCAGACAGATGTCCACACTTCAAATAATTACACCTGCGCACTGATGGTTGGTCCGTTCGCAGTACTGTGTAATATTGACCTGAGTCGCTTATCTTCAGCGCTGAGGTGAGAGTGAACTCTGCTTTCTTTTCGCTACGTACTTTAAGAGGATACCATGGTGTCTGCTATTTGTCAACTGTTTTTTATATTATTATGTATTTATTTTTTGAGTATAAATTTTTCTTCTTCCGGACATACTATGCAACATCGGAATCTGTCAAGCCTTACCGCAGTGCTGACGATCAGACAGGATGCGCATTCCGGCAGGCTGACGGTTTCCGGTAAAATCATAATTATCAGGAGGACACTTTTATGACAAGTCTTAAATGCTCCGCACACAACTGCTGCTATAACAAAAATTCTCTCTGCTCCAGGGGATCCATCAGTGTCGAAGGTGCAGATGCTCGTTATGCGGACGACACCGCCTGTGAAAGCTTCCGTGACCAGGAAGAGTGCGCTGTAAAAAATTCCGCAGATCCCTGCTGTGGGTGTGAGACCATTAACATCGACTGCAAAGCACACAACTGCACCTACAATGAGCACTGCAAATGCACCGCAGCTTCCATCAATGTATCCGGTGCCAATGCGCATCGCTGCTGTGATACAAAATGTGATACTTTCAGCTGCGAATGCTGATATCCTGAACAGAAATCCTGTTTCCATACAGAGCAGACATTCCTGTTTCTTTTGATCAGAAAGTCAAAAAGATCCGGCAGCATTCCAGATGGAGTCTCTGCCGGATCTTATCCTGTTCATTTATTATCTGTTCTTAAGAAAATCCGGGATCTGGATATCCTTTTTCTGAACAGTGCTTGTAGGAGCCTTTGTTCCAAACTGTGTGGAACTCATAGTCGGCAGGCTGAAGCTTGGCATGTTAAGGTTCATACCGCCTGGCTGTGACTGGCTTGTTTTTTTGGTGTTTCCGAATACAGAATTGGAAGCTCTGTTTCCAAATGGTGTGTTCTGAAGGTTATTGTCTGTAAGACCTGTAGCAATAACTGTAATTCTCGCATAATCTGCAACAGAATCATCATACATAGCACCAAAGATGATGTTTGCATCCTCACCTGTAAGCTCCTGTACATAGCTTGCAGCATCGTTGGCATCCATAAGAGAAATATCTCCGGAAATGTTGATGATCACATGAGTAGCGCCCTTGATGGTTGTCTCAAGAAGCGGAGAAGATACCGCCTGCTGTACAGCCTCCATAGCCTTGTCATCACCTCTTGCCTCACCGATACCGATATGAGCGATTCCCTTGTCTGTCATGACTGTCTGCACATCTGCAAAGTCAAGGTTGATCAGAGCCGGCAGATTGATCAGGTCTGTAATACCCTGTACTGCCTGCTGAAGAACCTCATCAGCCTTACGCAGTGCTTCCGGCATGGTTGTTCTTCTGTCAACGATTTCAAGTAATTTGTCATTTGGGATGACAATCAATGTGTCAACTGCTTTCTTCAGATTTTCGATTCCCGCAAGTGCATTGTTCATACGGGTCTTTGCTTCAAAACGGAAAGGCTTGGTAACAACACCGACAGTCAGGATACCCATCTCTTTTGCCGCACCGGCGATCACAGGAGCAGCTCCGGTTCCGGTTCCGCCTCCCATACCACAGGTAACGAAAACCATGTCCGCTCCCTCGATGATCTTCTTAACTTCCTCAATGCTCTCCTCAGCTGCCTTCTGTCCAACCTCCGGCTGTGCACCGGCGCCGAGACCTTTCGTAATTTTCTCACCAATCTGAAGTACAGTCGGAGCTTTACACAGTGTCAGAGCCTGTTTATCGGTATTAACACCTACAAACTCAACTCCGCCAATGGCCTCTTCCACCATTCTGTTTACCGCATTATTACCTGCGCCGCCTACTCCAATTACAATAATTTTCGCAGAAGACTCAGCCTCATTCGTCATTATCTCTAACAATGTACTTCCTCCTTTATTTCTACCTGATATCCGATTCAGTGTAATAATCTATTCCAAGCTACATATACACATAGTTATATCATATATTTTTTTCGGTAATTAATCAACCATTAATTTTGTTTTTTTATACTTTTTTCACTAAATTTCGGCACTGTTTCTATTAACCGAAACATTTACAAAACAATCTCTGGCAAAATGTCCAAATACTGGCACTATATATTAAGAAAGCTTTTTTATCTTTACTCATAATCGGACTCATCACTGTAATCGCTGTACGAATTTTCATCATAATCCTCAGCTCCTTCTTCCTGATCACTGCTGTAATCAGCCTCTTCCTCGGTGCTGTCCGTACTGCTGTCTGAAGAGTCTTCTTCATTTTCTGTATCTTCGGTATCCGTACTCTGAGCATCTGGATCTTCGGAGTCTGTTCCGTCTCCGGAGCTTTCTGCCGAAGCCTGATAATCCTCCAGAGCGCCTACGTAATTGCCATCACGGTCATATTCACTGACTCCGTCATAGCCTCCGTCTTCCCGGTAACCGCCCTTCCAGTTTCCTTTTTCTGCCATGGTTTCTTCTGTGGGGGCTTCGCCTACATAGGTCATGTTGGCATCGTACTCACCACTGCCTGTGTAATCTCCCTCTTCATCATAGCCACCTACCCAGTTTTCCTGCGCATACTCCAGATCCGTCTGCGGTTTCGGTCCTACATAGTTGCCATTTTCGTCGTATTCGCCTTCTCCGGTGTAATTTCCTTCCTCATCATAGCCTCCGGTCCAGTTTTCTGCGGAAGTCTGGCTCTCATCCTGTTCCTGCTCCAGGGTAATGTTCTTGGAATTATCATTTACATTTTCTGCATGGAGAATTCCTTTTTTTTCGGAAATCATCGGAAGGATAGCCAGAACTCTGGTCATTTTGTCTTCCAGATATTCATCCTTTCCAAGTTTAACTGTGATATCCCCGTAAACAAGACTGATCTGTCCGTCGTCTTCAAATTCAATGTGATCCGGAACCTTATCATTTTTTGCAAAAATAGTAGAAAGAGCAACTGCCGTGTTCATCACCGTTTCATCCTTGATGGGGAGTTTCTCGTTCTGGATCACTTTTTTGACTTTGATCCCGTCAAAAAACGGAATTTTTTCGTTACGTTCCGTGGATCCTTCCACAAAAATACCGTTTCTGTCAAAATAAATATAACTGTCCAGATAAGGGATACAGCCAACGATATCCTTCTCCTTCACACTGACACAGATGGTGTGCCGGTTCAGCCTTGTTACGGTATAGCCTTCTATAAAGGGAACATCCTTTGTGTTCTGCTTAGTATAAAGAAGCGGTGCAAGAACAGAATTGGATGCCAGCGGCCCCCTAAGCACCATCTTCCTGATCTGTTTTTCAGAATAATGGTTGCTGCCCATCACCTGCACTTCATCTACCTGATAATACGTAAAAAAGAAAATAATTCCTGCCAGCAGCAGGACAAGAAGTCCGCCAACTGCTTTCAGTGGCTTTTTTTTTGATGTTTTCATAAAGTTCCTCTGTCCTTTATCAGCAGACCGCCCAGTGCGGTCAGATCCTCACAGATATGTTCATAGCCTCTTTCTATGAAACAACAGCCCCGGATCCTGGTAATCCCCTGCGCGGCAAGTGCTGCGATCACAAGTGCCGCACCTCCGCGAAGTTCCTCTGCTTCCACAGTACAACCGTTCAGGGGCTGCCCTCCGTATATCACGGCAACTCCATCCCGGATCTGGATCTGTGCTCCCATTTTACAGAGCCATGAAGCTGTTTTATATCTGTCTTCAAAAATCTTCTCGCGGATCCTGCTCACTCCCGGGATCGTGGCCAGTACCGCCATCGCAGGAGACTGCAGGTCTGTAGGAAATCCCGGATAAACTTCTGTTTCCAGAAGCTCCAGGGGAAAACCTGTATTTTTTCCGTTGACTATTAGTTTACCACCTACCCTGCGGCATTGTCCACCCATTTTCCGATATACGTCCAGGATTCCATCCATTTCCTCCAGAGGCGGATTTTCCAGGATGATCTCTCCTCTGGTTGCCGCCGCTGCCATGAGATAGGTTCCGGCGACAATACGGTCTGGTGGAATGCAGCCATCGCCAGCTTCAAGCTTCTCCACCCCTTCAATACAGATACAGCCATTTTCACGAATCCGGATCTTTGCACCCATTCCGGTAAGATAATGGCAAAGCCAATAAATTTCCGGTTCACAGGCGCAGCCGTTAAGGACTGTTTTCCCCTCTGCAAGGACCGCTGCCAGAATGCCCTGTTCTGTAGCGCCTACACTTCTTTTTTGAAAAAACATCTCTGCGCCTCGGAGTTTTCCACAGGATGCCCGGATCATTCCGCCGTTTTCCACCACAGCTGCACCAAGGCGGCGCAAAACCTGGATATGAAGATCCACCGGCCGCTTCCCGATCACACAGCCTCCGGGATATCCTGTCTGTGCCTTTTTGCTCCGCCCCAGCATTGCTCCCATTAAGATCACGGAAGAACGCATTTTTCCGGAATAACACTCCGGTATCATGGTGCCGTCCGCATGGCTGCAGTCCAGATAAAGATCTTGACCTTCCCACCAGGTTTCTGCCCCCAGATATTTCAAGATCTTTTCCATCAAATATACATCACTGATTCTCGGGCATCCCCGCAGTACACTGGTCCCGGTGCTTAAGAGTGCTGCTGCCATAACCGGAAGTGCCGCATTTTTTGACCCCTGGATCCGGACGCTTCCATGTAGCGGCCTGCCTCCGGTCACGATGATCTCATCGATCTCATTCAAGTATTCCACTCCTAAAAGGGCCTCTTACTTGTTATTCTATGTGATCCTTCCATGTCTGTGACTGCTGACACTTAAGGCCAGCCCCATTTCCCCCAGAAGAAAAACAACAGAAGTTCCGCCATAGCTTACAAAGGGCAGAGTGATCCCGGTGTTGGGAATCGTATTCGTTACTACTGCAACATTCAGGACTACCTGGATCGCCATATGTGCCATGATCCCGGCGCACAGCAGCGTTCCCTGCAGATCCCGGCAGTTTAATGCCAGAATACAAAGCCTCCAGATCAAAATACCAAACAGAAAAAGTGTCAGAAAGGCTCCCAGTATCCCCGTTTCCTCACACACAATAGAAAATATCATATCATTCTGGGCTTCCGGGACAAATCCCAGCTTCTGCAGACTGTTCCCGAACCCCTTGCCGAAGATCCCTCCGCTTCCGATCGCATACAGGCCCTGTATAGTCTGAAATCCTTTTTCATATTTTTCCGGATCCCGCCAGATTGCCAGGCGTTCCAGACGATAACTCTCCGCGGCAAGAAAAACCGCAATAAATCCTATCCCCGCACCTCCAAGTGCGAGAAACTGCAGATACCTGGGATTGGCCACAAAGATCAGCAGCACACCGATCCCCAGAATGATCACCGCTGTGCTTAAGTTATTGGAGCCCACCAGACCTGCTACCGGAAGCAAAGTCATCATAGTCCTGCAGATAAACCAGAATCCAGTTGTTTTGCTTTTTGTATTGCTGATCTGCCACACCAGAAACAATATCACTGCCACCTTGGAAAACTCCGACGGCTGAAAGGAAAGCGGCCCCAGGTTCAGCCACCTCTTCGATCCATTGATCTCCTGTCCGAAAAGCAGGACTGCAGCAGACAGAAAAAGCGAAAAAATATAGGCAGCCGGCGCCAGCTTTACAGACAGTCGGTAATCTACCCGTGATGCCAGATACATAACAAGCAGCCCCAGTGCCGTGGCAAAGAGCTGCTTCTTAAAATAATAGGCAGAGTCGTGGAAACGTACTCTGCCATTATATTCACTTGCCGAAAAAAGCGCCCCGAGTCCCAATACCACCAGAATCAGAACCAGTACCCAGAGAACGGTATCTGTCTTTCCGGTCTGTTTCTGTCCTGCCTTCATGCATGGCCTCCACAGTGGTCTTTATTTCAGCTTATGTATGTATTTTTCGGATTATTACAGTGCTTTCACGTATTCCTTGAACATGTCACCGCGCTGCTCATAATTATCAAACTGTCCCCAGCTCGCACATGCCGGTGAAAGCAGAACTGCATCTCCGGAATTGGCTTTTTCCGCACAGACCCGGACAGCTTCCTTCAGATCCTCGCAGAGGATGATATCTGTAAATCCAAGACGTTCTGCTGCTGCTTTGATCTTCTCTTTCGTCTGACCGATGAGAACAAGATAACGGACTTTTCCGTCGAAGGATTCTATCCACTCATCATAGCTGGATTCCTTGTCATAGCCACCGCCGATCAGAAGAGTCGGACGGTTCATTGCCTGAATCCCCTTGATGGCCGCATCCGGATTGGTTCCCTTGGAATCGTTGTAATATGCAACACCGTTTTTCTCTGTCACATACTCGATCCTGTGTGGAACTGCCACAAACTCACAGACACTCTTGCGGATACTCTCCACAGAAACGCCCGCATAATATGCCATGGCGGCAGCTGCCATTACATTCTCGTGATTATGACGTCCCAGGATCTTAAGCTCTTCGGTTTTTACGATCGGTATCTCTTCTTTTTCTGTTTTGAGAATGATCTGATCTCCGTCCAGATAGATTCCCCGATCCAGTTTGCGAATACTTGAGAAATATACCACCTTCGGAACGATATTTTCACCGAATTTACGAAGGACTTCATCCTCGTAATTCAGAACACATACATCTTCCGGTCCCTGATTTTTGGTGATCAGCTCTTTTACACGGATGTATTCCTCCATGGTATGATGACGGTTCAGATGGTCCTCTGTGATGTTGAGGATCGCACTTACCTTCGGGCGAAACTGGTCAATAGTCTCCAGCTGAAAGCTGCTGATCTCCGCAACAGTTACGGAATCCTCCCTCATCTCCAATGATTTGGATGTATATGCAGTTCCGATATTTCCTACAACAAATACAGATTCACGGGCATCTCCCATGATCTTTCCGAGAAGTGCTGTTGTTGTTGTCTTGCCGTTGGTTCCTGTGATTGCAAGAACCTCTCCCTTGCCTGTACGATAGGCAAGCTCCACCTCGCTCCATACCGGAAGGCCCTTTTCATAGAAGCTCTTTACCAGCGGCAGGTCTGTGGGAACTCCCGGACTTAGCACTACAAGATCAAGACTGTCCAGCGCTCTCTCCGGAAAATCTCCGGCCCAGATCTCCGGGGTGTATTTTCCGTTTGTTTTATGTAAAACTGCCTCTTTATCAAGATCTGCGTTTCCGTCATAGATCACCGGCTGTGCTCCTGCACTTCCAAGCAGATCAGCTGCTCCAATGCCGCTTTTTCCGGCTCCGAAAACGAGAACTTTTTTTCCTTTTAAATCCATTTTTCTGTTCCTCCTTATAATGCCAGGAGAGCGATCAGGCACATAATAGCAGTTACAACAGAGAACACTGCAACAACTCGTGTCTCAGACCACCCACAAAGCTCAAAATGATGGTGGATAGGCGCCATCTTGAAAATTCTTTTTCCGTGTGTTGCCTTGAAATAGGATACCTGGAGCATAACAGACAATACCTCCACAAGGTAGATCAGTCCGACCAGGATGATAAACAGCGGCATCTGCATGGCATAAGCCACACCAGCCACAAAGCCACCCAATGCCAGAGAACCGGTGTCTCCCATAAATACCTTGGCAGGATATACATTAAACAGAAGGAATCCCATCAGACTGCCCACAACTGCACAGGTAATCGGTTCCACACCACTGTTCATTCCAAGGGAAACCACCGTAAAGAATACTGCCACGATCAAGGTAACACTGGAAGCCAGTCCGTCAAGTCCATCCGTAAAATTGACTCCGTTTACTGTACCGATCACCGCAAAGAACAGTACCGGAACCGCAAACCATCCCAGGTTCAGATAATGTCCGCTCCAGAACGGGATCTTCATAGTCAGGGATACGTTGGAATAATTTACAAGATAAAAAGCAAATACAGCTGTCACAACGATCTGCAGTGCCATTTTCTGCCATGGCAGAAGTCCGTCAGAACGCTTCAGAACTACCTTCAGATAATCATCCAGAAATCCGATCAGTCCAAATCCCAGTGTCAGGAAAAGTACCGGGATGATCATCGGATAATCTCTGATATAAAACAGTGATGTTACAGTTGTTGCAATGAGAAAGATCACCCCACCCATAGTAGGGGTACCGTTCTTTTTCAGGTGGGACTGCACACCCAGCTCTCTCTCTGTCTGTCCCATTTTAAGTCTTCTTAAAAAAGGGATAACAATCGGTCCTAATACAAGGCTGATCGCAAATGAGATCAGCACAGGGATCACAACATGAAACTCCATCCTCACACCTCTAATTCTTTCGTTTTTTTATACTTCTTCAACAGTATAAGGCTTTTATCCTCATTAATCAACCCCATCTGCCCGGTTTTCCCCGAATGGAGTTTCCGTAACTGTCCTCTCGATTCCAAGATAGGGAAGTACATTTTCAAAAATACTGCGTACCACCGGTGCGGCAATGATCCCACCATAATACATACCCTGGGGTGCATAGATGATACAAAGAGCCAGGACCTTCGGATCCTCTGCCGGGGCAAACCCCAGGAATGAAGAAATATATCTGCCGGAGCCTCTGGGCAGTGTCTGAGAGGTAGCTGTTTTTCCCCCAATGGAAAATCCCTGGATCCCGGCATTTTTTCCGGAGCCTTCTGAAACTACAGTTTCCAGGATCGTACGTACTGTCCGGGAAGTCTCACCGGACACGATCCCGCTTTCCACCGGATATTCCAGTGTCCGCACCTTTGTTCCGTCCGCACTTTCCACGCTAATCCCAAAATGAGGTGTGATCCGGTTTCCGCCATTGATGATCCCACTGACGGTTGTTGCAAGCTGGATCGGTGTGATCTGAAACGACTGGCCAAAGGATACCGTGGCAAGCTCCACCTCTCCCATATTTTTGGGGTTATGCATGATCGTTCCTGCCTCTCCCGGAAGATCTATCCCTGTTTTTTTCAAAAGTCCGAACTGTTTAAAATATTTGTAATAACGGTCTGCTCCAAGCCGCAGGCCCACCTCAATAAATACCGGGTTGCAGGAGTTCTGAGCACCTTCTACAAAACTCTGCGCACCATGTCCTGTTCTCTTTGCACAGTGGATCCGCCGGTCCTCCACCACCTTATAGCCCGGACAGAAAAAGCGATCCTCTGTTGACACCACTCCTTCCTCCAGCCCTGCTGCCATAGTGATGATCTTAAAAGTCGAGCCAGGTTCATAGGTATCATTCAGGCAGGGGTTTCTCCACATCCGGTTCAGAAGATCCTGCTTCTTTTCTCCCTCTGCTGCTGTTTCTTCTGTATTCAGAGTAAACGGATCGTTCAGATCAAATTCAGGCACATTGACACAGGCATAGATTTCTCCGTTCTGAGGGTTCATAAGCAGTATGGAAACTCTCTCCGCCTGTTTTTCTTCCATGACTTTACCTGCTGCCTGCTGCACATATTCCTGGATATTAACATCCAGACTGGTACGCAGAGTATTTCCTGACACCGGTTCCTTCCTCCGTTCTCCGGTTCCGTCGATCTCCACACCACGTGCATCCGTAACTGTGAGGATCTTTCCAGGCTCTCCTTTCAGGATCTCATCGTATTTCACTTCAAGACCAATGATCCCCTGATTATCACCTCCGGTAAATCCCAGTACTTTTGAAGCGAGAGATCCATAAGGATAATATCTCCGATAATCCTCATCTATCTTCACTCCCTCAAGGTCATATTCCCGGATCCTGTCTCCAATGCTTTTTTCCACGTTTGTCTGTATTCTTTCAATAGAAGAAATTTTTTCAACTTTTTTTCGGATTTCCTCTTCTTTTACAGACAATGCTCCGGACAGTACACGGATCACTTTTTCAGGATCTTTGATCTGGCTGTGTATCACCGATACTGTGCAGACTGTCCGGTTATCTGCCAGAATATTTCCCCTGATGTCCAGGATCTTTCCCCTGGCTGCTTTTATGTCACGTTCCCTCTCATGAAGATCCTCCGCCTTTTTTGAATAATATTCTGCCCGAATGTTCATAAGATACCAGAGTCTTCCCACAAGTCCCAGAAGAAGCATTATGCAGATCAGAAAAACCATCCATATTTTTTTCCTGTGATAAACCATGGTCCGGATCATAAAAAAATCCCTCTCAGAGGTCGTCACTGTAATATATGACGTTCCTCTGAGAGGGTATTCTTTTTATCTATTCCAGACCGGCCTCCTCGTTGGTAAGACCTTCGCTCTGCATATCGTTATTATCTTCGGTATCACTGTCCTCCGACTCATCTTCCGGCGGACTTGGTACATTCTCATCGGAAATTGCCTCCTTCTGCCCGTCCGCGCCGGTTCCTGTTGCAGAATCGCTGATTCCCTTAAAAAGTTCCCACAGCTCTGTAGTCGGAACTTCTCCATCCTCTGCCTCATCCGGCTGTACATTCAGATACGGAAGTGCTTCGGAAAGGATTCCCTGTGCAATGTACTGTGCGTACGTACTGCTTGCCTGATCATCTACCTTCGGCTCATCCACAACTACATAAATCACAAGCGCCGGATCATCTACCGGTGCAAATCCGATAAAGGATACCAGATACTTGCCATTGCCTCGCGGAAGCTTCTCGGCAGTACCGGTTTTACCACCGGAGCTGTAGCCCTGCACCTTGGAGGTACGGCTGGTACCATGGTCTACGCTGGCAGCCATGTAGGAGCGGATATCTGCAGATATCTTCTCGGAAATCGTCTGCTTCATCAGTGTCGGAGAGATCGTTTTTACGATTCCGCCGCTGCTGTCCTTGATCTTCGTCACCAGATGAGGCTGATAGTAGTATCCTCCATTGATCACAGAACACATTGCATTGATCTCCTGTATCATGGTCAGTGTATAGCCCTGTCCGAAAGCAGAGCATGCAAGCTCCGTTTCTCCCATGGTATCGCTGGTATGGATCACACCGCTTCCCTCATTGGGAAGATCGATACCGGTTCTTGTTCCGAAATTGAAAACGCTCTGTGTCTTAAGAAAATTATCTTTTCCCATCTTTGCTGCGATCTGCATCATACCATCGTTGCAGGAATTGGCAATGACATCGGAAAGAGCTTCTGTCCCGTGAGCATCCGGCCATACCGCACATTTGATAAAAGTAGTCGCACCTTCCGCTCCAAAAGACTGTCCGCCGTCACAGACAAAATTATCGTTCTCGGAAATCGCTCCCATTTCAAGTGCGGAGCCCATAACAATGGGCTTTACAACCGATCCCGGCTCGTAGGCATCTGTCACGCAGAAATTACTCCACATTCCGTTCAGCGCTTCCACGGTTTCCTCATCGTTCATGGCAGCGATCTCACTCTGGGAATACACATTTGAAAGATCTCTCGGGTTATTCAGGTCATAACGGTCACCGCCGTCCATTGCCAGGATCTCTCCTGTTTTCGGATCCTCGATGATCACGCCTACATTTTTGGCTCCCATCTTTTCTTCAAAGGTATTTACATATTTTTCCACGATCTGCTGAAGTCCCAGATCCAGCGAGGTCTCAATGCTTTTGCCATCCGTCGGTTCGATGATCGTCTGTTCTACGTCGGAATTGTTGTTGATGTATCCGTACTGTCTTCCATCCACGCCGGTAAGTGTCGCATTGTAATATCCTTCCAGTCCGGCATCCGCCACATCTCTGGAAAGTGTAAATCCAACGGTATCACAGGCAGTCTCATTAAACGGATAAGATCTGAGATAATCTTCCTCAAACCATACACCTGTGATCCTGGAACGTTCTTTCAGCTGCGTGGCAGTCAGTTCACTGTCGTCTCCCGGATCTTCGTATTTTTCGAAAGCTTTTTTGTCGTCCATGGAAATCTGTTTCTTTACGATCTGATACTGACTTTTTTTTGTACTGCTGTCGGTGAGAAGCTTCCGCATCTCATCTTCATCCAATCCCAGGACTTCCACAAGAGCCTTTATGGTAGGCTCCACGGAATCCTGATCCTTATTGACCTCCAGACAGTCAAGAACCACATTATAGACCTTGTTGCTGGTTGCCAGGATATTCCCGTTCCGGTCATAGATATCGCCTCTTTTTGCCGGGAGTGTCTGATTTTCATATTTCTGCTGAGCCTGACTCAGCACCTGCTTTCGATATTTGCTTCCGCTGGTGGCATTGATATAGGTAATTCTTGCCACCAAACCGACTAAAGCCAGCAACACTAAGGAAAATAGTACTGCCAGCTTTTTCTTCATACTGTAATTTATTTTTTTTACCGGCCTGCGCCTTCTTGTACTCAATCGATCACCTGCTTAAAAACTGTACTTCTGTTACTTGTGTGTGTCCACATCCTGATATTGTCTCACATAACTGTTTCCTTCCGTGGTATAGGTCTGTATCTGATCCTCCGAAGGATATTTCATTCCAAGCTCGCCGATAGCTTTTTTCTTGATCTCGCTGATATCCACTGCAGAAGTGACCTGACTGTAATATGCATCGTTATCTTCTTTCAGCTGTGCAAGCTCAGATTCCAGATTTGCAACATTTTTCATACTCGCCGTGATTTCGGATTTTACCTGAAGATAATTGATACAGGTAAAAAGTACCGCGATGGAAACTGCCGTAAGAAACAGAACGAACCCCTTGTTCATGGCCATTGCCTTTTCCCGGTTCCGCTGTGCCTGTCTGCTTACCACCTGTTTTGCCGGTGTCACAGGTACTGCGGATTTCTGTTTTCTTTTCTGAGCCAGCCGTCGCCTTTCCTGTATCTCGGGCAGATCAGTCCTCTGAGGAACTTCCTGCAGCCGTTTTACCGCATTTCCCTGAACATACATTTCTCTGCTGTTCCTGACGGTATTTCGATTTCTTCTGGCTGTAGTCCCTCTTCCTGTCTTCGCCATTTGCCTACCTTCCATCTCTCAACTACATTTTCCGTTCAAAAATACGAAGCTTCGCACTTTTGGACCTCGGATTCTCTTCCATTTCCTCTTTTCCCGGTAAGATCGGTTTCCTTGTGATCACCTTACCCTTGGATTTCTTTCCGCATACGCAGACCGGAAAATCCGGCGGGCAGGTACAGGGATTTTCATTTTTTCGGAAAATGGTCTTAACGATCCTGTCTTCCAGAGAATGGAATGTAATGATACAGATCCTTCCTCCGTCATCCAGGAGATCGATCATGCCGTCCAGGGAATCCCGAAGCACGTCAAGCTCCCGGTTGAGCTCAATACGTATTGCCTGAAAAGTCCTCTTGGCCGGATGTCCTCCTGTAGCTTGTATTTTCATGGGGATCGCACCCCGTATGATCTCTGTCAGTTCTCCGGTTGTCCGGATCGGTGCCTGCTCTCTGGCAGCCACAATATGTTTCGCTATATTTTTGGCAAATTTATCTTCGCCGTAATCGCGGATAATCCGATACAGCTCCCGTTCCTCATAACCGTTGACTATATCACCGGCTGTACGGCTCTGTCTTCTGTCCATTCGCATGTCCAGAGGAGAATCGTACCGATAGGAAAAACCTCTCTCTTCATTATCCAGCTGATAAGATGACACTCCCAAATCCAGCAGGATCCCGTCCACCTTCTCAATGCCACGGGATCTCAGCTCATCTGCCATGTAACAATAATTGCTGCGAATGATTGTCACCTGATTAAAGGCTGACAGCCGTTCACTCGCAGCAATTATCGCATCCTGGTCTTGATCTATGCCAATAAATCTCCCCTTGGCAGAAAGTTTCTTACACACCTCTGTGGCGTGTCCCGCTCCTCCTAAAGTGCCATCCACATAGATTCCATCCGGCTTTACCCTTAAGCCGTCAATGGTCTCATTGAGTAATACAGATTTATGCTTAAATTCCATATCCGTCTCCTGTGGGATTTCTACCTGCGTTATGCTCAAATGACGATTCCTATGTTCTGCATGCTTTCCGCAATGCTGTCCATATCATCATAATTGCAGTTCTCGCTCCACTTCTCTTTGCTCCAAACCTCGATCCGGTTCAGATTACCCGTAAGCACCACATCCTTATCTAGACCAGCGAACTGGCGCAGCGTCTGCGGCACCAGGATTCTTCCCTGCTTATCCAGCTGACATGTTGTAGCTCCGGCTACAAAGAAACGTGAAAAGGTTCTTGCGTCTTTATTTGTAAGTGGTAATGCTCGGAGTTTCTCTTCAAAAGCAACCCATTCATCCATCGGATAAATAGAAAGGCAACCATCCAACCCTCTTGTCAGTACGAACTCTTCCCCTAAGAGTTCCCTGAACCTGGAAGGGATGATCAGACGCCCCTTCGCGTCGATCGTATGATTATACTCGCCCATGAACATGAAACCCACCTACTCTCGTGAAACACGATTCTCCCCTTCGTGCTTCCAGGGTGCAAATGGTGTGTTCTGCCACTCATCCCCATTCGCTACCACTATTCACCACTTTCTACCACTTATGTAATCATTCTAAACTATTTACCATGAAAAAACAAGTGCATATCCAAGTTTTTTTTCATTTCATGAAATATCCACAGGTTTTTTTTCAACCTGTTTATTTTCTGTGCATTATTATGAAATGAAAAAGCTTCCGGACAATCGCCGGAAGCTTTTTTCTGACTTTATGTTCTGTTATTTTATGACATTTTAAAGGCCTTTGAACGCAAAGGAAAATTTCATCTTTCCATTGGTATCCAGAAGGTATTCCGGATGGGTGCGGGCACCCCAGCTGTCATCTCCTCCAACACCCATCTGCGCCTTCGCGGCACGGACAACGGTATAATGGATTGCCGGAAGCTCATAGGGATGCATGGCATTTTCCATTTCATGAGGAGTATATGGAAGTGCCGAGAACATCATCGGGCCGTTTTCTTTATCCATCTCAAAGAGCATTCCTCTACCCTTTCTGTCTGTGATCTTTGCCCAGCGTACTTCCTCTTTGTTTCCGCATTCCTGCGGCACAAGATAGCGTGCCATATTGTCTGTCACGAGATTCTCATAAATGCCGAGCTTTGCGCCATGCTTCCGGTCTGCATAAGTCTCTGCCGGTCCCAGGCCGTACCACTGAACATGATCATAATCCGCATTGAATTTAAAGAGTACTCCGAACTCCGGCATATCGCCCAGCTCTTTTACAGGATCATAGGTCAGCGTTGTCTTTACTCTTCCATCTCCGGTTACCTCATAGGCAAGGCGGCATTCACTGGCAGGCGTAGTTGGCAGTATGTAGGTAAAAGCAACCTCCACGCTGTTTTCGTGAACCGTTGTTTCCGGAGCATTGGCCGGACCATACATGCCTTTTCGGTAATCCTTATGACTTGCGTACATGCTGGCGATCTTCCACTGTGCATAGCGCATCTGCATCAGACTTCCGCAATCATTATCTGTAGGTGCTCTCCAGAAGTTGGGCTTCGGAATCGCTTCGATCATTTCTCTTCCTGCATATTTATACGAAACCAGACCACCATTGAGAACGGAAAACAGCACTTCGAAATTTTCCCCGCGGACACCGATGTTATGAAGGCTTCTCACAAGCTCCACGCCACACGCAGGAGCTTCCGGTGTTCCTTCCACCTGATAAACATACTGGCCGAAAGCAACCTCATGTCCTGCCTCTGCCCAAAGTGTTTTTTCTCTGAGAAGGAAGGCTACGGTTACCGTATATTCGCCCGGGCGCTGCTGTTTTCCAAATGGAAGTCTGTAGGTCTGTTGGCTTAAAGGCTCCACCGCTGTATCCAGTGTCTCTGTGCGGAGAACATGACCGTTCTTTGCAAGAGTCACTTCACATCGGAATGTGTCCGTATTTACAAAAAGATTTTTGTTGATGATCTTAACAGAATCCTCACTTACCTGCGCAGTGATATTCTGGTAGTTGAATTTTACCTCCTGCATCTTTGGTGAAGCATCTCTGTCTCCACCGTATGCGATACCGTTTCCACTGAAATTATAATCTGTAGGACGTTCACCGAAGTCTCCGCCGTATGCCTGGAATTCTTTACCGTAACGGTCTTTTTTGTAAATAGACTGATCAATGTAATCCCAGATAAAGCCACCCTGATATTTCGGTTCTGTATCTGTAAGATCTGTATATTTATGCATTGCGCCGCAGGAATTTCCCATTGCATGGGTATACTCACAGCAAATAAACGGCTTGCTGTCATCCTTTGCAAGGAACTCCCGGATCGCTTCTACGGAAGGATACATCTGGCTTTCCATGTCACTGGTGGCATTGTAGCTGCGGTCATGGAAAACCCCCTCATAATGTACCAGTCTTGTAGGATCATTCTTGTGGTAGAACTCAGACATCTCAAAGATATCTTTTCCACCAAAGGATTCATTTCCACAGGACCAGATCAGGATCGCCGGGTGGTTCTTGTCACGCTGATACATGGAATTTACACGGTCTAGCATCATGCCCAGCCATTCTGGTTTGTTGTGCGGAACGATATCCGTGTGATCTCCGGTAAATTCTGCTATATCCCAGGTTCCGTGAGACTCCAGATTGTTTTCTGCGATCATGTAAATACCATATTCATCACAGAGACGGTAGATCGGAGATGCATCCGGATAATGACAGGTACGGATCGCATTGATGTTGTTCTGTTTCATGGTCACGATGTCTTTGAGCAGTTCCTCCCGGGACACATGTCTTCCTGTGACAGAGCTGAACTCATGGCGGTTCACACCCTTGAATACGATACGTTTTCCGTTAAGGGTCATGATACCATCCTTCATTTCAAAACGGCGGAAACCGACTTTCTCCGGGATGATCTCCTGGAGCTTTCCGCTTTCATCACTGATCTCCAGCTCCAGATCATAGAGATTCGGCTCTTCTGCACTCCAGAGAAGGGGATCCTGAATCTCCCAGGTACAGGTATCCTCTCCGTTCAGAGATCTTTCCTCCTGCAAAAGGATCTCTCCCTTTCCGGAAAGTGTAAGCTTCATTTTTCCTTTTCCCCAGGTACTGGTCACGATCTCAAGCTCGGCTTTTTTGAGAGTTTCATCCGGAATGGCACGGATCCTGAGATCATATACATGGACATCCGGTACCGTAAACAGATAAACATCTCTGTAAATTCCGGAAAAACGGTAAAAATCCTGATCCTCGCACCAGCTGCTGGCTGTCCATTTAAACACCTGTGCCGCCAGCTTGTTCTCGCCGTCCTTCAGATATTCCGTAAGCTCGAATTCTGACGGAGTAAAAGAATCTTCACTGTATCCCACAAATTTTCCATTGAGCCACAGAGCCAGGCCGCTCTCTGCTCCCTGGAATGAAACAAATACTCTTTTTCCTTTCATGCTCTCCGGCACATGGAAATATCTCACATAGCTTGCCACCGGGTTAAAACGTTCCGGAATCTGTCCCGGATGAAGTTCTTCATGGCCTTCCCACGGATACTGGACATTGGCATACTGCGGTGCATCATATCCTTCCATCTGGATATGTGCCGGCACATAAATGTCCTCCCAGTCCTTACAGGAATATGCTTCTTCCTCAAAACCTGGGATAGCAGATGCATAATTCCGTGCATAATGGAACTTCCAGAGACCATTCAGACTGTGACGGAAAGAAGTTTTCCCATCTTCTCTCTCTTCCTCACAGCGATAATATGTATGATCTGAGTGGGCATCCATTCTTCCGTCGCTGAAATACCGGGGATCTTTTAACAGAGAATGATCAAATTTTTTCATTTTTTCCTCCTGCCCGGCAGATTCTGTTTTTTCTGCCGGATCCTTCGTTTTTTATGCTATGATCATTATAGTATAATCCACCGGATTATGGTATAATATGTTTCGCCAAAATATATAACATTTAGAAACAGGTGAATATCATGTCGATCTATTTCAGAAACACTCCGGTCAGTGCTCCCTTCATGTTTGAATCTCTTGGGAACCACTGGAATCAGGTTAATATCTTCCGTCCGGACGGATATCCGTATTATCATTACCTCCAGACTGAAAAGGGTACCGGACGCATTGAAGTCCGTGGAAAATTTTATACTCTCGGAGCCAACGAGGGCATCCTCATCGCCCCCGGTGTCCCTCATTCCTATCACAGGGAGTCTACTTCCTGGACCACGATGTTTGCCACCTTCACAGGAACACTGGCAGGCAGCATTCCTTCCATGACAGACAACCAGGAAGTGATCCTTATCGAAAAGGAACAAGGAGCCAGTATCCGGAAAATGATTTCTTCTACCTTGCGTAAATATCATCAGCCCACACCGGATATGAAATCTCTTTCTTCCGACTGCTATAATTTTCTTATGAATTTTACAGACTGTGCAGCTTCTCCGAAGATACAGGATAATCCTCTCTACCAGAGATATGTGATCCCGGTAATAAAAGAAATCGAAACCGGTTATCAGCAGGATATCACTGCAGCGCAGCTGAGCCGGAGCGTTTTTGTCTCTCCACAGTATCTTTCCCGTCTGTTCCGCCGTTTTATGGGCTGCTCAGTTTACGAGTACGTTACCATGTACCGCATCAGCCGCGCACGTGAGCTTCTGCTTTCCAGACCGGATATGAAGATCCAGGATGTTGCCGGCGCTTCCGGATTTTCCGATGCCAGCCACTTTATCGCCATGTTCCGTAAAGTCACAGGCACAACTCCTCTGGATTTTCGAAAGATGTACTGATATATTCTACTGCACAGCACAAAAACTGCCCTGCCGGAAACGTCGTAGAAGACGTTTTCCTGCAGGGCAGTTTTCTGCTGCTCTTATCAACCAAATGCCGGTATCCTATATTCTGATCCATCAGACAAAAGCACCTGTATCCTATATCTGTTTGATCTCAGTTTCCGTAATATAATTCCAGAATACGATCAACTCTTTGGCTGGCCTCCAGATTCTTCAGAAGATCGCTCCTGCTCCTGATCTGGCTGTCCAGCTTCTTCCGTTCCTCCTGCAGCTGCTGCAAAAGTGACGCTTTCCGAAGAGCTTCCTCTTTCTTCTGTATCTCGTTCTGATCCATTTTTTTCTCCCTGTACAGTCTCTGTTTCCAGATTCTCTGCTACATTTTCCCGTTGCTGTTCCGCTTCTTTCTCTGCCTGCTGATCTTTCTCGATCCTTCTCATCCGTACTTTTGCCCGCTTTCTGGACATCACGCGTTTCACTGCAACTACCACGGTGCAAAGAACAAAAAGTATTACCGAGATCACCAGTGAAACATCCACGCCGGTTCCCGGAAACAGTATTTTATCTGTGCGGAACCACTGGAGCACTGCTCTTCCAAGACCATAGCCTGCCAGATATCTCAGAAAGATCTCTCCCTGAAATACTTTTTTGCGAAGCAGCATCATAAGCATCAAAAGCACAAGCAGACACCAGAGACTTTCATAGAAAAACAAGGGCTGTACCAAAATCCAGGTACCACCGTCCACGGTTTGAAGCTTTTCACGCATAGCCGTGGTGACCTCTCCTGCCCGTACCGCAGTCAGCGGCAGCTGCATGGAAAAAATGTTGTCTGCATATTCCCCGAAAGATTCTCTGTTAAAAAAGCTTCCCCACTTTCCTATTATCTGCCCGATCAGAAGTCCCATGCAGGCAAGATCTGCCATCTGCCAGAAGGATTTCTTTCGGATCCTGCAGTAGACCGCACCACCCAGCACACCGCCCAGAAGTCCGCCATAAAACATAAGTCCTCCGGACCGTATATTCAGAAGCTGTCCCGGATCATTTTTATAAAGACTCCAGGAAAAAGCCGCATAAAGCAGCCTTGCCCCTGCCACACCGGAAAGCAGCGTTATGATGGCCAGATCCAGATATGCATCCGGATCTTCATGATTTCTTCTGGCTTCCAGTACCACAAAAAAGATTCCCAGAAGCATTCCTATCGCGATCAGGACGCCATAGATCGTGATCTCAAAGCCAAAGATCTCAAAGGATCTCGGCACATGATCCAAAACCAGATTTAATCCGGGAAACCGAATTGACATATCCATAAAATCACCTGTTATAATTTTTCAGCTTACAGCCGGTATTTCACAGACGTTGGTGATCACACGTTAAATCTGAATAAGATCACATCTCCGTCCTGTACAACGTACTCTTTTCCTTCCATACGTACAAGGCCCTTCTCTCTGGCACCTGCATAGGAACCGCAATCCAGAAGATCCTGATAATTCACAACCTCTGCTTTGATAAATCCACGTTCAAAGTCTGTGTGGATCTTACCTGCTGCCTGCGGTGCCTTGGTTCCGATCTTGATAGTCCATGCTCTTGTCTCATCCTCTCCTGCTGTCAGGAAGCTCATAAGGCCAAGAAGGTGATAGCTTGCGCGCACCAACTTCTCCAGGCCGGATTCTGTCAGTCCCAGATCCTCAAGGAACATCTTTCTCTCATCCTCATCCAGCTCGGAGATCTCCTCCTCGATCTGCGCACAGATCACAAATACCTCGCTGTTCTGTTTGGCAGCATATTCACGTACTGCCTGTACATACTGATTGTTCGCCCCATCATCTGCGATATCATCCTCTGCAACGTTAGCCGCATAGATCACCGGTTTTGCAGTAAGAAGATTATAGGTTGCAAGCCATGCATCCTCATCTTCGTTCTCTGTTTCCAGAGTAATGGCAAGCTGTCCCTCTTCCAGATGCGCCTTTACTTTTTCAAGGAATGCAAGCTCTTTGGCAGCTTCCTTATCCATACGTGCAGTCTTGGTAACCTTGGCAATTCTTCTCTCGAGGATCTCAAGATCAGAGAAAACAAGCTCCAGATTAATAGTCTCGATATCGCGGAGCGGATCAATGCTTCCATCTACATGAACAACATTGGAATCCTCAAAGCAGCGTACCACGTGAACGATAGCATCTACCTCACGGATATTTGCAAGGAACTGGTTTCCAAGTCCCTCTCCCTTAGATGCGCCTTTTACAAGACCTGCAATATCGACGAATTCGATCACTGCCGGTGTTACTTTTTTTGATTTATAAAAATCTCCGAGAAGATTCAGTCTCTCATCCGGAACGGTTACAACACCCACATTGGGGTCGATAGTACAGAACGGATAGTTTGCGGATTCTGCTCCGGCTTTTGTCAGTGAATTGAATAATGTACTTTTTCCTACGTTAGGAAGACCTACGATTCCTAATTTCATCTCTCTATATACGTCCTTTCGATATATTTATTTACAGTATTTTTCAGATACTCTTTAAACAGGCCTTTCCGTTTTTCAGGCCATTCCTGTCCCATATTACCATACACAGCCTGAAATCGCAACTGTGAGGCATTTATTGTTACTGTCAGTCCCTGGACATGATCATCAGAAGCTGCCCGCTTTCATACAGGATCTCTGCGGTTTCTTCCGAAATCTCATTGCTGACGGTCAGTCCACTGTCTTCTACTGTCAGATGATATCCGTTCAGCGGATACTTAAATCCCCTCAGAGTGAGGCCTGTCACATCACCTCCCACAGTAAAGAATGAAACATATTTTCCAAACTGCTCCTCTCTGTGCAGTATGGTTCCGCTTTCTGCAAGTGTGATAT
Organism: Blautia sp. aa_0143; assembly: GCF_004167315.1. NCBI lineage: Bacteria > Bacillati > Bacillota > Clostridia > Lachnospirales > Lachnospiraceae > Blautia > Blautia sp. aa_0143. The sequence goes on along the minus strand of NZ_RCXU01000008.1, from coordinate 77,735 downwards.
AATTCCACTGATCTGCGATCGCAATACGAACGCCCTGTTCCTTACCCATGGAAAGCAGTCCCAGATTCGCCAGCACATGATCCAGCCTTGTGCCGGTAGCTCCCAGGATCAGGATATCCTTTGCGCCCTTGAGAATCATCTGATTTACCGCAGACTGTGTATCCGAATCATCCTTCTCTGGCTTCAGCCTGATGATCTCCGGTCCCTTCAGGCTTTCCATATATTTTTGACCTTCTTCGGAAAGACTGTCAAAATCCCCAATTGCAAGATCCGGAATAAATTCCCGGTTTTTCATAAACCATTCCATCCCCTTATCTGCAGCAACAAGAGTGATTTTCTCTCCTCGGCTTTCTTCTATTCTTTTTTTTAAAAAATCGAGGGCAAAACCATTCTGGATATTGCCCCCGCTGATTATTATTGTATCGATCATTTTCAGTCCAGCTCTTTTTTGATATTGTGGATTTTTTCTGTAATGTGTCTTACATTGGCTGCCACATCGCCCTTAAATACCCAGGAACCTGCGACCATGAGGTTTGCACCGGCACGCATAACAGTCTCCAGTGTATCATCATTGATACCACCATCTACCTGGATATCAACATCCAGCTCTTCTTCATCAATAAGCTCACGAAGCTCCTGGATCTTCTCCGTGCATTCGTCCATGTATTTCTGTCCGCCAAATCCTGGCTGAACAGTCATTATCAGCACCATATCCACATCTTCAAGAAGATGGCTGATGTCATTTACCGGTGTGGATGGCTTGATCGAAACTGCCGCCTTTACCCCTGCTGCCCTGATCTGCTCCAGTGTACGCTCCAGATCCTCACATGCCTCCGCATGTACAGTAATGGAATCTGCTCCGCATTCTACAAAATCGCGGATATATCTTTCCGGTTCTGTTACCATCAAATGTACGTCGAAAAACATGTTGGATTCTTTCCGGATCGATTTGATCACCGGCATTCCAAAAGAAATGCTGGGAACAAAATCTCCATCCATAACATCAATATGCAGATATTCAACGCCTTCCTTTTCCAGAATTTTGATCTGTTCTCCCAGTCTGTTAAAATCTGCTGATAAGATCGACGGGCACAATCGGTATTCCATGACTCAGTATCTCCTTTTCTCTTTTAATTCCTGGTGCAGCTCCAGATAATCTTCATATCGGAGTCTGCTGATCTCATTGTTCTCAAGGGCTTCCTTAACAGCGCAGCCCGGTTCATGTATGTGACGGCACCCCTGAAAGCGGCACTGTCCTTCATATCTTCGGAACTCTGGAAAGTAATCCTTCAGTTCCTGCTCCTCCATATTTTCAATATATAAGGAGGAAAATCCCGGCGTATCCACAAGGAATGTATCCTGTGCCACCGGTATGATCTGTGCATGGCGCGTGGTATGTTTTCCCCGTTTCAGCTTACGGCTGATCTCACCGGTTTCCATCTCCACTTCTTCCTGAAGGGAATTTGTAAGAGAAGATTTTCCCACGCCGGATGGGCCGGCAACCACAGTTGTCCTGCCCTGAAGCACTTCTTCGATCTCGTCGAGTCCTTCTCCCTTCAGGGCACTTGACAGGATCACCTGATAGCCGCAACTCTGATATGTTTCATAGAGAAATTCCAGCTCTTCCGTTGTTGCCAGATCTTTTTTGTTAAAACAGATGACTGCCGGAACACCTTCCCTCTCCATCATAATGAGGAAACGATCCAGAAGCATGAAGTTCGGCTTCGGATTATCCATGGCAAAGATCACCAGTGCCTGATCTACATTGGCCACAGCCGGACGGATCAGAGAATTCTTCCGCTTGTGGATCTCCGTCACACTTCCCTCCAGTTCCTTTTCATCCAGAACTGTAATGTCCACATTGTCACCTACCAGAGGCTTGAATTTATCCTTACGGAAAATTCCCTTGGCTCTGCATTCATATGTATTACCGTCTTCTGCATATACGTAGTAGAATCCGGCAATACCTTTGATTATCTTTCCCTGCATGATCACTCAGCTTTCTTGAATGCAACCGTGTAGGTTCCAAGCTGCTGATAATCCCCGTCTACCTCTTCATAGAGATAGATGGTTCCTGAGGTAACGCCCTCAGCACCTGAGATATCAAGCTGATACGGGAAGCTGATATTCTGTCCATCAATGATGGTGGATGCCTTAGGCTCACCGTTTACGTCCTGGATCAGTTCCAGACGGATCGCGCCTCCATTGTAGCCGGACGGGGTATCCAGTGTCTGTGTACATTTCCAGCCTGTGTTTGCATTGACATCTGCTGTAGATGTAGTTGTGGATACTGTGCTGTCCGCAGATGCTGTGCTATCTGTAGATGCTGTACTGTCTGTAGATGCTGTACTATCTGCAGATGCTGCGCTGTCTGTGGATGGAGCCTTGTCACCGGAGCTGATGGTAATGCTGATCGGCTGATCCGGGTCTGCTGCCGCATAGGCTTCCGGATCCTGTGCGATAACTGTACCTGCAGCTTCTGTACTCTGCTGTTCTGTTATCTGGATATCAATAAATTTACCTAAAGTAGTAAGCGCATCATCCTTGGTCATTCCCACAACACTCGGGACCTCAGCATTATCGCCATAATCAACCCCTCGACTGACTGTCAGTGTTACAGAAGAGCCTGCCTGCACAGAAGTACCTGCTGCCGGCTCGACATTGTAAACATATCCCGGATCTACCAGTGCATATCCGTTGTCATCTGTGTCGCTGTATTCTTTCTGGACATTTACCTGAAGTCCAAGATCTTCCAGAGTCTGCTGTGCATCGATTCCTGTACGTCCATCCAGATCTGGGATCGTAACCTGTGCTGTTCCGGTGCTTACCCAGTATTTCACAGTTGTATTGGCTTCAACCTGTGTTCCCGCAGCTGTCTCCTGACGGGAGATCCTGCCTTTTTCCTGATCGGATGCCTCCTCACCAGCCATCTGGACACCCAGATGTGCATCGTTTGCAAGTGTTTTAGCCTCTTCCTCTGTCTTGCCTACAAGATCAGGAACGGTTGCCAGACCGTCAGCTGATGATTCCTGCTTCGCTTCTGCCTTGCTGCTGTCTGCCGCTCCGCTGCTGCCGGTTCCAAACAGTCCTGCGGCACGTCCAAGCACTACCACAAGAACGATCAGAAGGACTGCACCTCCGATCAGTGCCGCAATCGTCAGACCTCTTCCGGAACCATGATGCTTCTTTTTCTTTCCGGATCTATGCTCGGATCTCGGTCTGTATTCTTCCTCTGCATCATCGTAATCGTTATCGTCGTATTTTTCTTCCTCAAGTGCGGTGATCTCCGGTTTTGTGATCTGCTTCGGTGTATGTTTGATCTCACCAAGCTCTTCTTCTGAGATCACAACCGTCTTGGCATCGTTGTCAACTGTAGTAAGCTTTACAAAATCACCCTGGGGATCGATCAGAGAATGCTTCAGGTCTGCGATCACATCCTCCATACGGCTGTAGCGACGATCTACACTTTTCTGTGTACATTTCAGAATGATCTGCTCCAGACTGTACGGAAGGTCCGGTGTATACACACTTGGCGGGACCATCTCTTCCTGCAGATGCTTGATAGCGATTGCCACAGTGGTATCTCCGTCAAAAGGAACTCTTCCTGTGACCATCTCATACAGTGTGATTCCAAGAGAATAGATATCGCTCTTCTCATCGCTGTATCCGCCTCTCACCTGCTCAGGTGAGCTGTAATGTACAGATCCCATTACATTGGAGCTGATCGTATTGGAAGATGCAGCTCTGGCAATTCCAAAGTCTGTCACCTTTACTTTACCATCTGTGGAAATAATGATATTCTGAGGTTTCACATCTCTGTGAACGATACCATGGCTGTGTGCCGCCTCCAGACCCATAGAAACCTGGATTGCGATACTTGTAGCCTCTTTAATGGAAAGCTTTCCCTTCTTGGAGATGTATTCCTTCAGAGTGATACCCTCGATCAGTTCCATAACAATGTAATAAACACCGCCGTCATCTCCTACGTCAAATACATTGACGATATTCGGATGTGTAAGACCAGCTGCCGCCTGGGCCTCACTTCTGAATTTCTTTATAAACGTGGTGTCTTCCCGAAACTCCGGTTTCAGGACCTTCACGGCAACAAAACGGTTCAGCTTATGGTCCATAGCCTTATAGACATCTGCCATTCCGCCAGTTCCGATTTTTCCTACGATCTCATAGCGCTCGGCTATGATCATTCCCGTCTTCAACATGCTTCCACCTCATTCGTGAATGGCTCTACCAGTACGACTGCAATATTATCCTTACCACCATTCTGATTTGCTTCCCGAAGGAGCGCACTGCCCTTCTGATCAATATCTGCTTCCGGATCGGATATGATCTCTTGGATCTTCTCATCTTCAACCATATTGCTGAGACCGTCTGAACACATCAGGATCGTACATCCTTTTTCAAGTTTCAGATCAAAGAAATCCACATCCACCGTTTTCTCCGCGCCAAGTGCCCTTGTAATGATGTTCTTATCCGGATGATTCCGTGCTTCCGCTTCGCTGATCTCGCCCATTCTCACCATTTCCTGTACCAGGGAATGATCTCTGGTGACCTGGCGGATCCCGTCCTGGATCACATATAAACGGCTGTCACCCACATTGGCTACATAGGCATACTGATCTACAATAGTCGCCACCACCATAGTGGTTCCCATGCCCCGGAGGTTTTCGTCTTCCTGCGCACGGTTTCTGATCTCCGTGTTCGCAGCTTCGATCGCATGACGAATAACCTTCACAGGATTGTAATCCGCATCTTCACGGATTTCATCCACAAGGATCCGTACTGCATGTGAGGATGCATAGTCACCGGCGTTATGTCCGCCCATTCCGTCCGCGACTGTGAAAAGATTAGGCAGATTTCCAACCGGACCTTCAGATGCAAACACGTAATCCTGATTCATCTTCCGCTTCTGCCCTACATCAGTAGCTGAGTATATCCTCATGTCACTTCTCGCTTTCTGTTTTTTCCATGTAACTTTTTCTTAGCTGTCCACAGGCACCGTCGATATCGCTGCCCATTTCCCTTCTAATAGTAACATTAATTCCGTATTTTTCAAGTTTTATTTTGAAATTCTCCACAGCCTGTCGAGTAGACCTCACATAGGAGCGTTCCTTGATGGGATTGACCGGAATCAGATTTACATGGCAATTAATGCCTTTTATACGGCCTGCCAGCTGTCTCGCATCTTCTTCACTGTCGTTGACGCCGGCTACAAGACTGTACTCAAAGGTGATCCTTCGGCCTGTTTTGTCAAAATAATTTCTGCAGGCATCCAGAACCTCATCCATAGAATACTTATTCGCGATCGGCATCATTTCCTGTCGTTTTTCATCATTTGGAGCATGAAGGGAAAGTGCCAGAGTGATCTGAAGCTTTTCTTCAGCCAGATCATACATCTTCGGCACGATCCCACAGGTAGAAACCGTCACATTTCTCTGACTGATCCCAAGACCGTTTTCGTCGGTAAGGATCCGGACAAAACGGACAAGATTGTCATAATTATCCATCGGCTCACCGGTTCCCATCACAACTACATTGGCCACACGTTCACCGGTATCTGCCTGGATACGGTAAATCTGATCCAGCATCTCGGACGGTTTCAGGCATCTGGTCAGTCCTCCGATGGTAGATGCACAGAATCTGCATCCCATACGGCAACCCACCTGAGAAGAAATGCACACAGAATTTCCGTGGTGATACCGCATGAGAACACTCTCGATCACATTTCCATCTTCCAGCTGGAACAGATATTTTCTGGTTCCGTCAATTTTTGAGATCCTTACATCTGCCTGGGTCAGTGCTGTGATCGGATAAGCCGAAAGCTTTTCCCTGAGGCTTTTGGAAAGATTTGTCATTTCATCCCAGGAGGTAACCAGCTGCTGGTGAAGCCATGCATAGATCTGTTTCGCCCGGAAAGGCTTTTCACCGATCTTTGTCATGAATTCCTTCAATTCCTCCATGGTCATGGATTTTACATCTGTCATTTTCTGTTATTTCCTTCTGAATCTGGCAATAAAGAATCCATCTGTCTTATGTATTCCCGGCAGAAGCTGCAGATAGCCAAGCTTCGTGGACTTACAGTGCAGTTCCTCCGGAATATACGGATCCAGGCTTTCCAGCCGGTACGGATAATTCTTTAAAAACCATAATACATTTTCTTCGTTTTCTTCCCGGGCAATGGTACATGTGCTGAAGATCAGCGTTCCATCCGGTTTCACATACTTTGCAGCCTTATCCAGGATCATTCTCTGGAGCATTACGATCTCTTCCTGTTTCTGCGGAGTTGCTCGGTATTTGATTTCCGGTTTCTTGCCGATAACTCCATAACCGGAGCACGGTACATCCGCGATCACAATATCCGCAGCCTGTTCGGAATCCGGATCATATACCGTTGCATCCTGAACTCTGGCTTCCACATTAATCACTCCGGTCCTGTGGATGTTTTCTTTGATAAGATCTGCCTTATACTGACTTACATCTCTGGCATCCACATTTCCGTAATCCCCCATTTTGTCTGCCGCATGGATGCTTTTTCCACCTGGTGCAGCGCACATGTCGATGATATGGTCACCTTTTTTCGGACTTGCAGCTTCCGCTACAAGCATAGAGCTTACATCCTGCACCAGGATCTTTCCCTGAAGGAAGGTCTCAAGTGTCAAAATATGATTGTAATCGGAAATCTTCAGTGCATAGGGAAGATAAGGAGCCTGTTCTACTGTCACTCCCTGAGACTTCAAACTGGTGACGATCTCTCTCAGAGACGCCTTATGAGTACGGCACCGTACTGTGATCGGTCTTTCTGTCAGAAAATCCTCCAGGATCTTCTCCGTAGTCTTCACTCCGTAGGCTGCTTTCCATTTTTCTACCAGATATTCCGGCATGGAATATTTCACAGAAAGATAACGGACTTCGTTTTCTTCCCTGGAAGGAAGCTCCAGATCACCGATCTCTCTTGCGATCGTACGGAGCACCCCGTTGACAAATGGCTTTAGATTATAAAAGCCTTTTCGCTGTGCCAGCTTTACCGCTTCATTGCATACTGCACTGTCCGGAACACTGTCCATAAATTTCAGCTGATATACCGCACTTCTCAGGATCTCACGGATCTGCGGTTTCATCTTGTTTACAGAAACCTTGGAAAAAGAATCGATGACATAATCAATATAGATCCTGTATTCCAGGGTTCCCTCACATACTCTTGTAATAAAGCTACGTTCCTGTTTCGGAAGAAACTGATATTTGGAAAGCGCATTCCGGATCGCAATATGGCTGTGCTCACCCTCCTCCTCGATCTGTAACAGGATCTCAAGGATCAGTTCTCTGGTATTTACTCCGCTGCTAATCACGATCTCTACCTCCTGCAAGGATAATCAGTCTCAGAAGCTGCAGAATAGATGCCGCCAGAGCTGCTACATAGGTAAGCGCTGCCGCTGTAAGTACTTTTCTTGCACCCTTTTTTTCATCTGCACCTAAGATACCTGTACTTTCCAGCATTTTAAGCGCTCTGGAAGACGCATTGATCTCAACCGGAAGTGTCACCAGCTGAAACAGTACTGCCAGTGAAAACAAAACAATTCCCAGAGTTACCAGCGGATCAATGGAAAAGATCAGTCCTGCAATAAACAGCGGCCATGAAAGCTGGGAACCAATATTTGCGGCAGGTACAATGGCTGAACGGATATTCAGTGGTGCATAATTGATCGCATCCTGGATCGCATGGCCACATTCATGTGCTGCCACCCCCACAGCCGCCAGAGAATTTCTTCCATAAATATCTTCTGAAAGGGAAACCGTTTTCGTTCTCGGATCATAGTGATCCGTAAGACTTCCGCGGATCGGAACCACCTGTACGTCTGTGATCCCAGCCGCTCTCAGGATCCTCTGTGCAGCTTCCGCACCGGTGATACCTGAATGACTCCGGACCTTTTTATAGACTGCAAAGGTACTGCGCAGCTTCGCGGATGCCGCAAGAGAAAGAAGCATTCCGATCACGAGCAAAAGAATCGTGGGGTCCATTCCCCATCCGTAATAACCATATCCGTACATAACTCATCACTCCCTGGAATCTCTGAACATGTCTCCTGGTTTCAACTGATATCCTCGAAGGAACGCATCCGCTTCCATGCGTTTTTTGCCTTCCAGCTGCACTTCATGGAGCACGAGTACCTTCTGGCCGCATGCTACCTGGATTCCTCCTTTGTCAGCGGCTATCACAGTTCCCGGTGCTTCCTGTGCCTGTTTTTCCAGAACAGAGCTCTTCCAGACCTTCAATGTTTTTCCATTGATAAAGGTAAAAGCGCTTGGCCATGGATCAAGGCCTCTTACCAGACGCTCCAGTTCTTCCGCATTTTTGCTGAAATCCAGAAGTCCCATTTTTTTGGAGATCATGGCAGCATATGGTGTTGGACTCTCCTCCGGCTGTTTCTCGCGGGTTGCAGTTCCGTCAAAAATGGACGGTAAAGTCTGTACCAGAAGCTCTGCACCTGCCTGTGCGAGCTTATCAAACAAGCTTCCACCTGTCTCATCTTTGGCAAGCGGAACCACGATCCTGGAAATCATATCACCGGTATCCAGACCGGTTCCCATCTGCATAATGGTAACGCCGGATTCTTTTTCACCGTCGATCACCGCCTGCTGGATCGGTGCAGCTCCACGATATTTAGGAAGCAGAGACGCATGGATATTGATACATCCGAATCTCGGCATATCCAGGATGCTCTTTGGAATGATCTGCCCGAATGCCGCAACAATGATGATGTCCGGTGCAAGATTTTTCAGTTCTTCCACAAATTCAGGATCTCTTACCTTCACCGGCTGCAGTACCGGGATCCCGTGTTTCAGTGCTTCTTCTTTTACAGGAGTAGGCATCATAGTTTTGCCTCTGCCCTTCGGTTTGTCCGGCTGTGTGATCACAGCCTCCACTTCATATCCGTTCTCTACCAGTGCTGCAAGAGGCGCCACCGCAAAGTCCGGAGTTCCCATATAAATAATCTTCATAGTATCCCGCCTTTAGTCTTCTTCATCATAAGTTACCTTGTGAAGTTCTCCCTCCACAAGTTCTGTATACATTTTTCCATCCAGATGGTCAATCTCATGACAGAACGCTCTTGCCAGAAGGCCCTCTCCCTCGTAGATCTGTTCGTCCATATTTACATCAAGTGCTTTTACCTTCACATAGTTCGGACGTGTTACCTGTCCTGCCATTCCCGGAACGCTCAGACATCCCTCGTCACCGGTCTGCTCGCCGCTTGTCTCAAGGATCTCCGGATTGATCAGCACGATCGGGCCCTCACCTACGTCGATGACAACGATACGTTTCAGGATTCCTACCTGTGGTGCAGCGAGGCCAACACCCATTGCATCATACATGGTATCCAGCATATCTGTGATCAGTTCCCCGATCCTCGGTGTCATTTTGTCTACTGTCCGGGATTTTTTTGTCAGTACAGAATCCCCCTGTACACGGATTGTTCTAAGTGCCATTTTTCTTCTCCTTTAATTCATATCAAATTGAATGTATATTTTCCGGAATCCGGAATTTATCTCTATATATTTCTCCAGCTTCTCTCTGACTGCTGTGAGAAAGCAGATATCCCTGTGCTTCAGATGGATCACCTGACGATAAACATCCTTTACCTTACCTACCGATGCAGCTGCAGGTCCGATCATGTGAAGCTCTTCCTTCGGACTTACCCTGCGGATAAAAACTTCTATATAATACATGGCATTTTTCAGAAGTTCTTCATCCTGGCAGGCACCAAAAACAGTCATCATATGGGCTGCCGGCGGATAGTCCAAAAGCATCCGATACCCCATTTCTTCTTTATAAAATTTCTTATAATCCTGAATAGCCGCAGCCTGGATACTGTAATGCTCCGGCTGATATGTCTGGATCACCGCCTGCCCCGGCCGATTCCCTCTGCCGGAACGTCCAACTGCCTGAGTCAGAAGCTGGAATGTACGCTCCCCACAGTGATAGTCATCCATATTCAGCGAAAGATCTGCTGCAATCACTCCTACCAGAGTCACATTCGGAAAATCATGTCCCTTGACGATCATCTGGGTCCCCACCAGAATATCTGCCTCATGCTTTGCAAAAGAAGCCAGGATCTTCTCATAGCTGTCCTTGGTCCTTGTGGTATCAAAATCCATTCGAAGTACCCTGGCTTTCGGGAATTCTTTTTCAATGACCTTCTCGATCTGCTGGGTTCCTGCCTTAAATCCACCAATGTGCGGTGAACCACAGGACGGACAGATTTCCGGTTTCACAGTCTCATAGCCGCAATAATGACAGATCAGACGATTGCCATTGTGTTCACTTAGAGATACATCACAGTGGGGACATTTCATAACGTGACCGCAGGCTCTGCAGGAAACAAAGCCCGCATATCCTCTCCGGTTCAGAAACAGCATGGCCTGTTCTCTTCTTTCAAGGACCTGCTCCAGATCCCTCTTCAGCTCCAGACTCAGTACCGAGCGGTTTCCTTTCTTTAATTCTTCCCGAAGATCCACGATTGATACCTGTGGAAGAGGCCTTTCCTCATAACGTGCGTTTAACTTTACCAGAAGATATTCTCCGTCACAGGCATGACTGTAGGCTTCCAATGACGGAGTGGCTGATCCCATGACCACACGGGCATGTTCCATTCGTGCCCTCTCAATGGCAGTCTCACGTGCATGGTACCTTGGCGTATTCTCACTTTTGTAGGTGGGTTCATGCTCTTCGTCGATAACGATCAGTCCCAGATCTGAAAACGGTGTGAACAGTGCGGATCTGGGTCCTACCATCACCTGGATCTCACCACGTTTTGCTCTTTTGAACTGATCATAACGTTCTCCCTGGGAAAGTCTGGAGTTCAGAACCGAAACCTTATCTCCGAACATGGCATAAAAGCGCCTAACTGTCTGATAAGTAAGCGCGATCTCAGGGATCAGCACGATCGCCTGTTTTCCCTCCTCCAGTACCTTCTGGATCAGGCGCATATAAACCTGGGTCTTTCCACTTCCGGTCACTCCGAAAAGAAGTGCAGGCCTTGGGTCCGGCTCCTGCCATTCCCGAAAGATCTGCTCTGCCGCCAAAAGCTGTTCCTGGTTCAGACTCAGCTCCATGTTCTCCTTCACCAGGCCGAGCCCCTCGGGAATGCGATACATTTCCTGACTTTCAATAGTTATCAGACCTTTTTTTTCAAAAAAATCAAGAACGGAAATGCCTGCCCCAAGCTCTTTGGAGGCATAGGTATAATCCAGGCTCCCGGCCTCCAGGATTGCCCGAAGGAACCGCTCACGTGCTTTAAAGCGGCTGCCTTCCAGCTTGCCAAGAAGTGCCTGCCCCTCTTCCTTTTTCCCTGTAAAAAGGATCAGTCTTTTCTCTTTTGCACGGACCTTGTCTTTTACAGGCAGAACTGTTTTCAGTGCCTGGATCATGGTGGAGCCATAGGTCTCCTTCATCCAGGCCGCAAGTGCGATCAGCCGGGATTCTGTTGTCTCACTGTCTGTGGACACTCCCCGGATCTCCTTGAGCTTTGACGCATCATATTTTGCCGTTCCGGAGATCCCGGTCACATAGCCTTTCCGAAGGGTATTTCCCTTTCCGAAGGGCACTGTGACCACAACTCCGGGTTTTATTGCCTGCACCAGCTCCTCAGGTACACGATACTGAAAATCCCGGTCCAGCTTTTCATGAGAAATGTCAATGATCACATCTGCATAGATCATCCATTTACGCTTTCTGATCTTCTTCCAGGATCTCCCGGATCAGTACACGCTCATCCATGGGATATTTCTTACCCTTGATCTCCTGATAATCCTCATGGCCCTTTCCGGCAAGGACGATGATATCTCCCGGCTCACCATGATGGATCGCGTAGGCGATCGCCTCTTTACGATCCGGGATCTCTACATATTTTCCATCTGTTTTTGCCATTCCGATCTTAATATCATCGATGATGGCCTGTGGATCCTCATCTCGCGGATTATCTGAAGTAATGATGGTCAGATCTGCCATCTTTCCTGAAACCTCACCCATCTCATAACGGCGCAGCTTGGAACGGTTTCCGCCACAGCCAAACAGGCATACCAGTCTGTGCGGATCATATTCCTTCAGTGTTCCGAGAAGGCTCTCCAGCGCCATGGCATTATGTGCGTAATCGATCATCAGTGTGAATTCGTCAGATACCTTGATCATCTCAATACGGCCTTTAACCCTGGCCACCTTCAGAGCTTTGATGATATTCTCCTCGGATACCTTAAAATGGCGGCAAATGGCAATGGCAGTCAGAGAATTGTAAATGCTGAACTTACCTGGAATATCGATCTCCACAGGAAAATCCATAAGTCCCTTAACATGATAGGAAATTCCCAGATAGCCCTTTCTTCCAACGAGTCTGGCGCCCTCTGCACGGAGATCTGCTTTTTCGGAAAATCCATAGGTTTCAAGTTTACAGGTGTGGCCTTCGATAATGCGGTCAAAGTGTTCATCGTCACGATTTACGATACCAACCTTACACTGTCTGAGAAGCATGGATTTGCAGTGCAGATAATCATCAAAGTCCTTGTGCTCATTCGGTCCGATATGATCTGGTTCAATATTTGTGAAAATTCCAAAATCAAACACAAATCCCTGGGTTCTGTGAAGCATCAGTCCCTGTGAGGAAACCTCCATAACGACCGCATCGCAGCCTGCTTCTACCATATCATGAAAATATTTCTGTACCATATAGGATTCCGGTGTCGTGTTGGCTGCCGGGATATGCTTCTCCCCGATAACAGCCTCGATGGTTCCGATCAGACCAACCTTATATCCGGCATTCTCAAGGATCGATTTCACCATATAGGTTGTAGTTGTTTTTCCTTTGGTTCCGGTGATACCGATGGTTTTGAGCTTTTCTGCCGGATGTCCGAACCATGCTGCTGAAATAAAGGCCATGGCGTAACGGGTATCCTCTACCTGGATCACTGTCACATCCTCCGGTGCCTCCACCGCTTCTTCCACGATGAGTGTCTTCGCACCCTTTGCCACAACATCAGGTATAAATTTATGTCCATCCACGACCGCACCTCTGATGCAGATAAAAAGGCTCCCTTCTTCTACTTTGCGGGAATCATATACAACAGAAGAAACCTCCTGCTCTGTACTTCCCTGAAGGCATTTGTATTCAAGATGTTCCAATAAGGATAAAAGATTCATTTTTCTCCTCCATCTTCCCTTTTTCCGGTCTGACGGGCAGCACACCGGAGGCGGGAAATATACTGTTCTTATTTTCTGTACATACCATATAGAATAGCACACCTCCCCCCTGTTTTCAACGTTTCTTTGAGGTACGGCCGCCTTGTAAAATATCAGCTTGTTACTGTTCACTCCGTTCTCAGTAACATCAGCTTTTTCCATAAATATCCGCATATTTTTTCCGGAGCCAGATGCCGCCCAGCACAGTCACCAAAGCTGTCACTGCCAGAAGCGTCCACAAATCCCTCCTGGTATCATCTCCGGTCTTCGGATGTGTGGACGCAGTTCTTGCCATCTGTATCTGACCGGAAGCCGGACCCTGGTCATCTCCCTGCAAAGGCAGCCCTTCTTCCGGCGTAATAGCCACCTCTCCTTTTACCATGACAGAAGCGGAGGCCTCCATCAATCGCTCTCCGGTTTCCTGGCTTGTGACCGTCACCTGGTTAAAAAGCTTCTGATCCGCTGTTTTTCCCGGAATCTTCACCACAGCCTGAAGAGAAACTGCCTCTCCCGGCGGGATCTGTTGGATCATTGCCTTTGTACGGCTGCTGTTGAGCGTTACACCTTCCTGCTCCAGAAACTGTGCATGGATCCCTGCTGCCTGAAAGCGCTCCGTTCCCACAACCGAATGAAGCGTTTTTTCACCGGTATTCACGATACAGATCTGATAGGTCACAGTCTCACCCGGTGCAGCGGTTTCTTTGTCTGCAGTTTTCTTTACAGAAAGATCCGCCTTCAGTGCCTCCAGACCATTTATAGTGGAGGCGTTCTTCCGGATCACTTCATCCGCTCTGTCCTTCACCCTGGCCTCTGCTTCCACCTGGTGCTCCAGATCTTTTTCCTGTTCATCCAGAAGCGGCGCCTGTACATAAAAGCTCCTGCTCTCTCCGGCTTTTAATTCTGCAAATTCCGCCACAGCCCCTTCTGTTAGAAGGCCTTCTGCATCTTCCCACAGCTGCCGGATCTTAGGGCAGGAAAGGCTGCTGGTCAGACGGATATCTGCAAGATCCAGCTTTCCGGTATTGGCTATCTCTACCTGATAACGGATGGTCTGCCCTGCTTTCATTTTTTCATTCTGTGCAATTACCGACAATTCCATATCAGCCTCAGCAGCCTCCACGTCCAGCATAGGCGAGATTCCCTCTGCGATCACCAGCTCTTCCCCGTTTTCTTCTGTCATGAGAAAGGTTCCCGCACCGGTACAGTCCTTCTGAAGCGGTTCCTCCTGAGTCACAGGATAACTGCTTTTCTCTGCCGGAAAACGGTATTCCTGCCGCAGAATCAGCGGGATACGGAAAAAGATCTCATCCTGCCCGTTCTGCTCCACGTTCAGCACGCTTTCCAGCTTTGTGATCTCTGTAGCTTCACCGCTCTGGCTCCTTACAGAAATCTGCTGTGCAGCCATATTTTTCGGGACAGAATCCGTTTCCGGAACAAAATACTCCGAAATATACGTGACCAGCGTCAGTTTTTGAATCTCCTCAGACTCATATTCCTCTTCGTCACCTAAATTTTCTTCTCCGGACGCCGTTCCTTCCGGTGTGAGCGGACCCGTTTTCTCCTGCTCTTCATCCTCCGGCTGTACTGTTTCCCCGGATGCCAGCTGCTCCACGTGCTCATATCCTTCCTCCATTTCTATTCCGATTCCTTCCACAACCTTATCCACCGGCAATTCCTGTTCTGCCTTCTCTTCCTGCTGCAAGTCATCCTCCGGCAGCTCCTGCTCTGGCTCTTCTTCCTGCTGCAAGTCATCCTCTGGCAGCTCCTGTTCTGGCTCCTTTTCCTGTTCCACCGATGGATCTTCAATCTTCTGAAGTTCATCGTCCCACTTCTCATTTTTCTCCTTATCCTCCGAAAACCTTCTCCCGGACAGCCATTCATTCAGGCCGCGAATCCGGATCCCAAGCTCCGCCTGTCCGGATTCTATGTCTTTCCAGAACACACTCTGATCGATAAACGGTGCCTGTCCCGGCAAAAAATCTGCTCCCAGAGTCAGCTCCGGTTCTATTGTTCCTCCCAGCATGGCTCCTGCCAGCACTGTCACAATTCCGGCTTTCTTCATCTGTTTCCATATTCTGTTTTTCATGGCTCTTCCTCATTTCTGCCTGATCTGGCATTTCTTATACACATGTTTTTTTTTACAGAAGCTTACTTTTCCACAGACAAAGGCATCCCTCCCCGACAAATGGTGCATGATCAATATTTTTTTCGATAAAATAAAATGGATTTCTGCATCGAAACGATGCGTGAACAGATCCCGCAGAATGCAGGATCAAGACTTTTTCAATGTATCACATTTTCAGACCATGCGCAACCGGATATAAAAATTATAAAGTTTGTTTAAACTTTCTTTATAAATTTTCCATTTCTTTTAGATTAACGACATATTTTAAACATATTTTCTCTATATAATAGGTGTTGGATAGATGAAAAACCACTCTCTATCTCCCCCCTCAAAAAATAGTAGGAATCAAACCGTCTGACTGGATCAGGCGGTTTTTCCTGTCTCGGAAAACACTCGATTTTCTATTGCATTTCCCACATAGGTCTTTTATAATAAAATATAATACTCGTGCATCGTTTTCGATGTACTCGTTACTGAATACAGTAACTGATTTCATTCCAATTTTTAAGAGAAACGAGGTATTTCCTATGAGCGAAAAAACCGTAGTAGTTGCATTAGGCCACCGGGCACTTGGCACCACACTTCCAGAGCAAAAAACAGCTACAAAACTCGCAGCGAAGGTAATCGCAGATCTGGTAGAGGAGGGAACCCGCGTAGTGATCTCCCACAGCAACGGTCCGCAGGTAGGGATGATCCACACCGCAATGAATGAATTCGGTAAGGCACATCCTGATTATACATTTGCACCAATGTCCGTATGTTCCGCCATGAGCCAGGGTTATATCGGCTATGACCTTCAGAACGCCATCCGTGCTGAGCTTATCTCCAGAGGGATCTACAAACCGGTCAGCACAGTTCTGACACAGGTTGTCATCGATCCATACGATGAAGCATTTGCAGAGCCGGAGAAGATCATTGGACGTGTTCTTAACGCAGAAGAGGCCGAGGCTGAAGAAGAAAAAGGAAACTTTGTCACAAAGGTGGGCGAGGGCCAGTACAGACGTATCCTTGCAGCACCGAAGCCACAGAAGATCGTAGAGATTGAAACCGTAAAGGTCCTCTCTGCAGCAGAGCAGATCGTCATTGCCGCAGGCGGCGGCGGAATCCCGGTTCTTGAGCAGGGAACTCAGCTGAATGGTGCCAGCGCCATCATCGAGAAAGACCTGGCAGCAGGACTTCTTGCAGAAGAACTGAACGCTGATACTCTGATGATCCTTACAAGCGTCGAGAAAGTAAGCCTTGACCATAATACGGATCACGAATCTTATCTGGATACTATTTCCACAGAAGATGCCAAGAAATATATTGCCGGCAAACAGTTTGCGGCAGGCTCCATGCTTCCTAAGATCGAAGCAGGTGTTTCCTTCGTGGAGAAGGGAACCGGACGCCGTACCATCATCACAGACATGGCCCATGCAAAAGACGGCTACCGTGAGAAGACCGGAACTATCATTAAATGATCATTTTACGGACTCAGAATACAAAGTGAACTATAAAACTTCACTTTACATAAAAATATCCCGCAGACGGCTGCTGGTCTTACCGGCAGCTCTGCGGGATATTTTTTTTACTGTCTGGCTCCACATCCGATCACTGTTCCACAGTTGATCGGGCAGCCAGTATTTACATAGATTTTCGCTCAGCGATCTCAGCCATCTTCGCCGCATTCAGGCGGGTATCTCCATGGACACGGCTGTAGGAAAGATATCCGTTCATACGGTCGATCTTGGTCAGGTTTCTGGAACCGCAGACAGGGCATACATCCATCTCCAGTTCCTCATGACCACAATCGTCACAGTATGCAAGAGAAAGGTTCACTCCCTCATAATATCCCAGATCCATGGCTCTGCGGATCAGTGTACGGATAGCTTCCTTATTGTAGCCGATCGGATAACGTACATACTGAATCTTACCTCCATTGCAGAGTTCCCAGAAACGTCCCTCCAGATCCTGTTTCTCGATCGGAGTTACATCCTCTGTTACATGGCAGTGGAAGCTGTTGCTCACATATGGTCTGTCAGAAACGCCCTCAATGATTCCATACATCTTACGGAACTGCTCTACCTGCAGTCCACAAAGACTCTCTGCCGGTGTTCCGTAGATCGCATAAAGATAACCATCTTCCTTCTTGTACTGATTTACCTTGTCATTGATATATTTCAGAACCTCCAGAGCAAACGCCCCATCCTCGGCAATGGATTTGCCATTGTAAAGCTCCTGAAGCTCATTTAACGCTGTGATACCGAAGGAAGCTGTCATAGGCTTCAGGATCTTGCCAATCTTTTCATTCGGTTTCAGATGTCCGCCGTAGAAACCGCCTTCACAGTATGCAAGCGGGTTGGTGGATGCACGCATCTGTCCCAGATATTCGTAAGTGCGGATATGCAGGTTACGGATCATTTCCAGATAGAAATCCAGAACCTCATAGAAATCTCTGCTCTCCGCTCTAGCCTTTGCAAGGATCATCGGAAGATGAAGGCTTACCGCACCAATGTTAAAACGTCCCACAAAAACAGGCGTATCATTCTCATCCGCCGGCTCCATACCGCCACGCTCATACCACGGACTTAAGAAAGCACGGCATCCCATCGGGCTGATGACCTTCTTGTATTTCCTGTACATACTGGAAATATAGCCTGCGCCGGACATAGACAGCCAGTCCGGATACATGGTTTTGGAGGAACACTCCACACCAGCCTCAAAAATATCCTCACAGCACTTTCCGGGACCATGGATCTCTTTGTCATAAAGGAATACGATTTTCGGGAAAAGTACCGGTTTCTTGTGTCCGGCCTTACCCTGTCCTCCCTGATGGACCTCAAGAAGGGAAATCGTACACATCTTCTCAAACTGCTCGGTTCCGAGACCAAGTGTCACCGTAACAAACGGATAATCACCTCTGGAAGAACCGACGGTATTCAGCTTGTACTCAATTCCCTGCCAGCCCTGGTCATAATCCCTGCGGACCTTATCAAGAGCATACTCAATAGCTCTCTCCTCACGGCCACTCCAGCTCTCATCCGAGTATTTCATAAATTCGGAAATATATTTATCATAGCTCTTCTTTGCATACGGTGCCAGGATCTTATCAACCTCCGGCACTGTAAAGCCACCATACTGCTGTGCTGCTGTACTGAGAATGATATCCCCCATAACATCAAAGGCTGTATCCAGAGTCTTCGGCTCGTTATACCAGACATTGCCCATCTCAAAACCGCCACTTAAAACAGCTGCCACATCGAACAGACAGCAATTCATGGTATCCAGACGTGCAGACTGGTCATGAATATAAATGTAGCCGTCCTTACATGCCTGAAGCTCATTACGGTTCATAAAAAACTTCCGATAGAGTTCCTTGTTCAGCTCATTAAAGATCAGGCTTCGTTTCGTGGCAACAAGGGCGCTGTCTGTATTGGCATTACTTTTATCACCGATATAACGGATCGCCTGACTCTTGGTATAGACATCATCCATCATATGGATAAAATCCAGCTTGTAATTCCGATAATCACGGTAGCTCTTGGCAACTGCCGGATTCACACGCTCCAGAGCCCCCTCCACGATGTTGTGCATCTCCTGGATCTCGATCTCATTCTTTCCAAGGGAATCCGCATGCTCCTGGGCAAAACGGCAGATAAAATCCTTCTCCTCGTCTGAAAAAGTATAAAGAATACGCTCTGCGGATTTGTTCACGGCAGCCACGATCTTCTGCGGATTAAACTCCTCTCTTGTCCCGTCTTTCTTGATCACATATAACATTGCTCATCCCTCCCTGTGCTATATATAAGTCGCTATGCAAAATACTATATATAGTACCTATATCTTCTATATATTGTTTTTCATCTATATGTTGTGCTAGGCATGAGTATAACACAGCTGAGGAGAAAAGAAAAGGGATATTTCTGTATACACGAAAATACAGACACTTAGCACTGCCTGATCTCACTGCAGAAATATTCTCACAAATTTGTTCCGATCCAGTCTGCAAGAAAATCCCATAATTTCGGAAGCAGAATGGCCAGTGTCACTATAAACCATATGATCCAGCCTGCCCCGCTGCTTTTCTGATCTTTTTTTTGCTGTTTTTTTCCCTGATCTAAAACTTCTGCACGATTTCTGCCCACCGTTGTTTTATTCCTGGTATTAACTGCCGCTGCAGTCTTACGTCCGGCTGCTGCACCTGTATTCCGGCTTCTGGTTAGATTCCGATTCAAATCGGTATTGCGGCTTGCATTCGTATTCCGATTTATATTTGTATTCCGGTTTGCGTTCGTATTCCGGTTTACGTTTCCGTTATGTTGTGTTGTTTGATCAGCATCCTGTCCATACTGCCGCATCATATCCCGCACTTTGGCGGAAGCATGTTTATAATGTATCTCCCGGGGCTCATTCAAATGATATAACACCTCATCATTTCTGTAAGGCATCCCACATAATGAACACCTGCCATTTACAACCTTACCCCCACAAACCTGACACCTTTGACCTGCCATAAGCTCCCTCCATTCTATCCGTCAAAACGGATATTTATATTTCCGTCGTAAACATAAGCATTCTTTTTTCAGTATATCACACCAGGCATTTAATACCCAGCATTTTTCTACGATACCCCAAAAGACTTCCCCTCTCATTATATTGCCACTCCACCCATTTTCTGCTATAATACCCCACAGAGCAATAAGCCTAAAAATCATCAGGAGGAGCCGATAATGAATACAATCACAATCCCCGCAACCTATCATGCAGACCTGAACCTCCATGACACACAGATTGCGATCAAAACAGTAAAAGATTTCTTCCAGCAGACACTCTCACAGAAGCTGAACCTTCTTCGAGTATCCGCTCCAACATTTGTAGCACCGGAATCCGGCCTTAACGACAACCTTAATGGTGTAGAGCGCCCGGTAAGCTTTGATATCAAGGCTATCGAAGGAAGCAACGCCGAGATCGTACACTCCCTTGCCAAATGGAAACGCTACGCACTGAAAAAATACGGATTTTCTCACGGAGAGGGTCTTTACACAGATATGGTAGCCATCCGCCGGGATGAAGATCTGGACAATATCCACTCTGTTTACGTAGACCAGTGGGACTGGGAAAAGATCATCTCCAAAGAAGAGCGTTCCATAGAGACTCTCGAGGAAACCGTACGCACCATTTACAGTGTCCTTCGTAAAACTGAGAAATACATGGCTGTACAGTATGACTACATCGAGGAGATCCTTCCGAAGGATATCTTCTTTATCACAACTCAGGAACTTCTTGACATGTATCCGGACTGCACACCGAAGGAACGTGAATATCGGATCACCCGTGAAAAGGGCGCTGTCTTCCTTATGAAAGTCGGCAAAACCCTCACCAACGGCGAGCGCCACGACGGACGTGCCCCGGACTATGATGACTGGGAACTGAACGGTGATATCCTCGTATACTATCCGGTACTTGACATTGCCCTTGAGCTTTCCTCAATGGGAATCCGTGTTGATGAGGACGCACTTGACCGCCAGCTTACCGAAGCAGGCTGTGATGACCGAAGAGAGCTTCCATTCCAGAAAGCAATCCTGAACAAAGAGCTTCCGTACACCATCGGTGGTGGTATCGGACAGTCCAGGATCTGTATGTTCTTCCTTCGTAAAGCACACATCGGAGAAGTACATGTCTCTCTCTGGCCGAAGGAGATCACAGATGCTGCAGAGACACACGGACTTCAGCTTCTCTAAAACAGCCTACAGATTTATTTATAATTTTCGCGGAAATGAGGTAATAACGTGAACATTCTGTTTTTTCTGATTCCCAAAAGCGAAGTAGCCTACATCTTTGAGGATGAAACGCTTCGCCAGACCCTCGAAAAAATGGAGCACCGCAAGTACTCCTGCATTCCTATCCTCACCATGGACGGCAAATATCTCGGCACCATCTCAGAGGGAGATCTCCTCTGGGGCATGCGCCGTGCAGATATCCACGACATCAAGGAAACAGAGGGAATCCCGATCATGGCGATCCCACGCCGTGCCACCTACAAACCGGTCCATGCAGATTCCAATATGGAAGATCTCCTGGATCGCGCCATTAATCAGAACTTCGTACCGGTGGTAGATGACCAGGGCTCCTTCATCGGGATCATAACCAGAAAATCTATCATCAAATACTGTTACAACGAAATAAAAGCCGCACAGAAAACTGCCGGTGAAGAAATCCACTGAGCAGCGGAAAGAAAAAGGATTTTTTTGCAACTAGCACTACAAAAAACGGATGCTTTATCTCCTGCAGCATTTCCACAGGAGGATGAAGCATCCGTTTTTAATATTCTTATATTTATAATGTCATTATAATGTCTTTGAAAGAAACTCTCGAAGTCTCTTATTCTTTGGATTTGCAAAGAATTCCTTAGGAGAATTTTCTTCCTGGATCTTTCCTTCATCAATGAAGAGGACTCTGGTTGCCACCTCGCGGGCAAAGCCCATCTCATGAGTTACCACAACCATGGTCATGCCGGATCTTGCAAGCTCCTGCATCAGTTCCAGGACCTCTCCTACCATCTCCGGATCAAGAGCAGATGTAGGCTCATCAAACAGCATCACGTCCGGGTTCATGGCAAGAGATCTTGCAATGGCGATACGCTGCTTCTGACCGCCGGAAAGCATGTCCGGATAGGAATCTGCCTTATCCGGAAGACCTACTCGCTCCAGAAGCTCCAGTGCCGTTTTTTCAGCCTCTTCCTTACTCATAAGATTCAGAGTCACAGGTGCGAGCATAATGTTCTCTTTTACTGTCTTATGTGGAAAAAGATTAAACTGCTGGAATACCATTCCGATCTTCTGACGATGACGGTTGATATCCACCTTGGAATCTGTGATGTCGGTTCCCTCAAAGAGGATTTTTCCCCCGGTCGGCTCCTCAAGGAGATTCAGGGAACGGAGGAATGTAGATTTACCACAGCCGGATGGTCCGATAATGGCTACTACTTCACCTCTGCGGATCTGTGTGGTGATCCCGTTGAGAACCTGATTGCCGCCATAGGCCTTTTCAAGTCCCTGTACATCCAGAAGCACTTCATTACTTACGCTCATTGGTTCTCAGCCTCCTTTCAAGTCTTCCTACCAGATAGGTAAGAAAACAAACGATCACAAGATAGATCGCAGCTACTACCAGCAGCGGGAACAGTGCACTGTAGGTCTGGCTTCGGATAATGTCTCCGCCACGGGTCAGATCCATAAGTCCGATATAACCACTGATGGATGTCTCCTTCAAAAGTACGATCAGCTCGTTTCCAAGGGCCGGCAGGATGTTCTTGACCGCCTGCGGAAGAATGATCTTGATCATAGTCTGTGTATAGTTAAGACCCAAGCTCCGTCCTGCCTCAAACTGTCCCTGATCAATAGACATGATACCGGAACGGACGATCTCAGCCACGTATGCAGCAGAGTTCATACCAAAGGCGATAATGGCAACAACTATCTTACCCGGATCTATGGTTGCAAAAATAACATAAAATACGATCAGCAGCTGTACCATCGTTGGTGTACCGCGGATCACAGTCAGATAAACACGACAGATCACATTAAGGATCTTAAGCTTACCTGTCTTATCATGTGTAGAACGGACAATAGCAATGACAAATCCCAGAAAAATACCAAGAAGTACAGCAAAAAAAGTAATGATGATGGTATTTTTCAGACCGGACAAAATGAACTGCCAGCGATTGTCGTCCAGAAAGTTAAACTGAAACTGTTCAATAAGACTCAAAATTTCCACCCTTTCCAAAACTACAGGTTCCGAAATCCGGAAAACATACCCGGATATCCGGAACCTGATCATTCGCTACTGAACCCTGCAACGAATATCTGTTTCTCAGCTTATCCGTTCAGAATCCTCTGATTTCTCTGTGCAAAATTATTTCTTTACAATAACAACCTGCTCTGCAGTTGTGTACGGATCAGTGAAATCAACGCTCTTTTTACGATCCTCTGTTACTGTCATTCCTGCAGCACCGAAATCAGCTTTTCCGGATTTAACAGAATTTACGATCGCATCAAACTCCATATCCTCGACCTTCAGCTCATATCCAAGCTTGTCGCAGACAGCCTGAGCGATATCAACATCAATACCTACAATCTTATCTCCGTCATAGTATTCGTATGGCTGGAAGGTTGCGTTTGTTGCCATGGTAAGAGTTCCCTTGGAGTGATCTGCATCCTTAGGAGTCTCATACGGTGTCTTACCTACATCATCACCGATGTAGTTATCTCTGATGGAATCCAGAGTTCCGTCATCCTTCAGCTCCTTCAGCGCTTCGTTGAACTCTTTGGTAAGGTCTGCATTATCTTTGGAAAGACAGATTGCATACTCCTCTTTATCAAAAATATCCTCAACGATCTCAAGATCATCGTTTTTCTCAACAAATTTCTTGGCAGGCTCGCTGTCGATCACTACGCAGTCAATCTTACCCTGTTTCAGAGCCATAACAGCGTCATTACCTTTGTTGTATCTCTCTACTGTTGCGTCTTTAACCTCTGTAGCGTCTGCATCACCGGTTGTTCCAAGCTGAACACCGATCTTCTTACCCTCCAGATCATCTGCGCTCTTGATCTCATCTGCTGCAAAAACAGCGGATGTCATAGAAACTGTCATAGCTGCTGCAAGTGCAAGTGCCATAAATTTTCTCTTCATTTTTTCTTCCTCCTGAATTCTATGTACTTTACGTTAACTGTCTCTCTGCTTGTGTCAGTCCAATGTTACTGTTCACTTCGTGACCAGCAACACGCTCCGCGATGCACAGAAATCATGCTTTTGCATGATTTCGCGCCGAAATTCTCGGGTTTTCTGTGACCTGTGGTCACAAAAAACACCTCGCGGAATATTACCAATGAACAGTAACAGCCCAATCCGTAATGTACAGCATAATTATACATCTCCATGCATATTACTTTGTTTTATGATACCATGTTTCTGACAAAATGCAAGCACATAAAATCCATAAATACAAAAATCCACTTCTAATTTACCGGAATTTCACAGGGAAAATTCACTTTTCGATAACAATTGTCCAATATACTATACTATTAAAGGCAACAAATGGAAAAAACCTGCGTGTTTTTTTCATGTGGGTCTTGTGCTCCAACAGAAAAAACAAGTATAATATTCAGAAACAAGAGGAGGCTACTATTATGAAATTCACGAAAATGCACGGCATTGGAAACGATTATGTATATGTAAACTGTTTTGAGGAGACTGTTAAGGATCCGGCCGCAGTGGCAAAATTTGTCAGCGACCGTCATTTTGGCATTGGTTCCGATGGTCTGATCCTGATCCGCCCGTCTGAGATTGCAGACTGCGAGATGGATATGTACAATCTGGACGGCTCTCAGGGTGCCATGTGCGGAAACGGTATCCGCTGCGTTGCCAAATATGTCTATGACCACGGCATTGTGGACAAAACTTCTTTAAGCATCGCCACAAGAAGCGGTATCAAATATGTGGATCTTACTATCCGCGACGGCAAGGCCTCCATGGTAAAAGTCAACATGGGCTCCCCGATCCTCACTGCAAAAGAGATCCCGGTGGTTGCCGAAACCGAGCAGGTGATCGACGCTCCCATCACCGTCGACGGAAAAGAATATCACATGACCGCAGTTTCCATGGGTAATCCTCATGCCATCATCTACGTAGACGATGTGAACAGCCTTGACCTGGAAAAGATCGGCCCGTCCTTTGAAAATCACGTATGCTTCCCGGACAGAGTCAACACTGAGTTTGTTCAGGTGATCGACCGCCACACCGTAAAGATGCGTGTATGGGAGCGTGGCTCCGGAGAAACTCTTGCCTGCGGCACAGGCGCCTGCGCAGTTACGGTAGCTTCCATCCTCAATGACAAGGTTGACGGCAGCAAGCCGGTTACTGTACAGCTTCTTGGCGGAGACTTAAACATCTCCTGGGAAAGAGATGAAAACCTTGTATATATGACAGGACCTGCAACTACGGTGTTTGACGGAGAGATCGATCTTGGATTTTTAGGTGAATAAATGAAAAAGGAGGGAGCTTTTCGAAGCTCCCTCCTACATATTATACTTTTCAGATAAATACCAGAACCCTCTCCACGATAAACACCGCCGCACACGCCAGCAGGGCTACTGTGATCAGGCTTTTTTCCTTATATGCAGCAATAAGTGCTACCAGGAAACCTGCAGCGCCGGAGATGATGCTGTCTGTGGCTTTCAGGATAGCCGGGAAGGTCATGGCTGCCAGACAGGCGTATGGCACGTAGTACAGAAAGGACTTGATAAACGGGCTTCTGATCTCGTTTTTTGCAAGAGCAAGGGGCAGCATACGGATGAGATAGGTGACAATTGCCATCACCAGGATATAAAGATATACATTACGACTCATGAACGGCTTCCCCTTTCTCTTCCAGCGGGCAGAAATAAGCTGCCAGGCCTGCTACCAGAAGTGTTGTGATAATGATCATAAATCCGGATGATACCTGTTTTAACACCGGTGTCACCGCAAAAACAGTACTGACTGCCATGGATGCCACAACCACCCCAAGAACCGGTCTGCTCTTTTTGGACGGCGGGATGATGATGGCCAGGAACATTCCGTAAATGGCAACGCTCAACGCACTAAGCATAAAATCCGGCAAAAGGCTTCCGGAGATTCCTCCTGCCAGAGTTCCAAGAGTCCATCCGGGAATTGCCACGCACATGGCTCCGTAATTATAAAATACGCTGACCTTTCCCTCCTGGGCCGCACTGATCCCGAAAATTTCATCGGTGATACCAAAAGCAGCGATGTATTTCAGGATGCCGGACTCCTCACGCCGGAATTTCTGGGACAGGGAAAATGACATCAGGCAGTATCTCAGGTTGATGATCAGCTGGGTCATTGCCATCTCCCACATGGAGCCTCCCGCAAAAATAATGTCCAGTCCCGCAAACTGACCGGCCGATGTCAGGTTGGTCAAAGAGATCAGGACTGCCTGCCAGATACTCAAGCCGCCGGCAACAGCCATCATGCCAAAGGTAAAGGATACCGCAAAATATCCAAGAGCGATGGGAACTCCATCCTTCATACCTTTTCTGAAACTTTCTCTTTTCATCGATTTCCTCCATTGTATGTACATTCCGTTATAAACGCAGCTGTGCCTACTTCTCCGATCTGTACAGCACTCATCAGAATCTCGCCACAGCTCGTTGTACATGTAAATAAGAGCGTGCCCGGAAACGTTTTTCCTGTTTCCTGACACGCTCTTTTATTGTAGCATTGCCCTGTCAAAACTTCAATACGTGAATACGTCATTCCTGTTTGTCATTTTTTCCGGAATATGTCCTTACGCTTCTTCAACTCCATCCGGATCTACCAGACGATCCAGAACCTTGAATCCATTGTTACGAAGAACGCTCTCTGCAACAAGGAGATCCTCACAGTGCATGATCGCTACCGGGACTTTCAAACCTCTGTGGAAAAAGGTGTAAATGTAATGAAGGTTTACATTGCTGTCGCCCATGACGCTGAGAAGCTTATCAAGACCGCCGATCTCATCCTGAAGATCTACCAGGATAGCCTGAGTAATACGGGTCATATATCCGTTTTCTGCCATGATCTGGTCTGCTTTTTCCGGATCATCACATACCATACGAAAGTTTGCGAACTCCGGTGCATCGAAACAGCCGAAGCCGTAGATGTCGATCTGATTCTCAGCAAGAATCTTTGTGACTTTCTGAAGACTTCCCGGAGTGTTTTCTACGAAGACGATATTCTGTTTTACCATGATGTGATTTCCTCTTTTCCTGATTATTTTTTCTTGTTATTGTTTTTCTTATTATTCTTTTTTTATTCTAGCATGAAATTAATTGGAAGTGAATCCCTTTCCGGGAGGGAGCATTTCGCATGCGGTTTTTCCTTTCCAGGAGGAGCATTTCGCATGCGGCAGGTGCGAGGAGGGGAAGCATTCATAGTTGCGAAGGCCATCGTCCCCTCCTCGCGCTCCTCCCCTCCCGGCCACGCCGCTGTTCTGTGTTGTGGAATGTGTTACTTTTCTGACGGGGTGATGGATTCTACGATGTTGGGTATTGCAAGTTGTGCCGATATAAGTAACTGATATGCTTTCTTGATTCAGGTCAAGCGGATATTCGCAATCCGCTTCGCTACTTGCTCATAACTGAATAACTGCTCCGCAGTTTATCAGATAGAGCCTGCACTTCTCCTGATACAAGCAAGTCCTCACCCACTGCTTATTGCTTTTCGCAACTCTGCAGGGAACTTACTTGATTCAGTTAAATATCACAGAATATAAATCTCATATCAGGGAACAGGCCCACTATGCGGGCCGCTTTTCCGTCCGCCTTCATTCATCGGCTCAGCCTTGAATTCCCGATACCGTCAAATCCATCACCCTATCAATAACGTATCACACACCACAACGTACGTTCAAAAAAGCGTGCCCGGAAAGGGGGAGCGCGAGGGGGAAAAACGGGCTTCGCAACTTTGAGTGCTTTCCCCCTCGCAAATTTCCGCCGGGAAACAATTCCCGGATCCCCCACGCGGTATTACAGCGGTATATATTCATACATTAAAGTGTAACACTTTCAATCATTAAACCCATGTATAAGTATACCATCCCGACATGAAATGTCAACCACCTTTCCCCAAAAACGAAAATCCCCCCAAAAAATATAAAAACAAAAAGACAAAAAATATATAAAAAAAGACCAGACGCACATCCAAACAGACATACGTCCAGCCATTTTAATTACAATTTACAATTGCCCCGAAGAGCTCAATCCAGCTCTTCATCCACATACTTCTGAATGTTAGAAGCATTCACATACTTCTTAACCTGTACCCCGTCAGTGATCACAAGTGTAGGCGCCTGACGGATCCCATACTGCTTGACAAGCTCGGGATTCTGCTCAGCATCGATGATCTCCAGCTCTTCGCCTTCCAGCATTTTCTTTGCCATACGGCAGTTCGGACAAGTGCTGGTCGTAAAAAGATATTTATGAGATTCCACTGGCTGGATCTCCACCTCGTCACCCTTCATGGTCATCACACTGGTATGGACCTTTTTCAGCTGGGAATGGGTAATATCATAGAGGGTACGGTTCTTGTACTCCTGGGTCTTACCATCGTTCCAGTTCTGTACAGGACGGTAATATCCTGTGATACGGCTGTAAACCTCAGCCTTCTTTCCACATTTCGGGCAGGTGAAATGCTCGCCGCTGATGTAGCCATGCTCCTGACATACAGAATAGGTCGGTGAGATGGTGTAATAGGGCAGGCGATAATTCTCTGCGATCTTACGTACCAGCGCTGCCGCTGCCTTCCAGTCCGGAAGCTTCTCCCCAAGGAATGCATGGAATACGGTTCCTGAAGTATACAGAGTCTGCAGATCGTCCTGAATATCCAGTGCGTCAAAAATATCCGCAGTGTAATCAACCGGCAGATGAGAGCTGTTTGTGTAATACGGAGTGTCGCCCTCTTTTCCTGCTGTTTTGATATCCGGATAACGGCTTCTGTCGTGTTTGGCAAGACGGTATGCAGTGGACTCTGCCGGTGTTGCCTCCAGGTTGAAAAGCTCTCCCGGATATTGCTCCTGATAGTCTGAAAGACGGCTTCTCATATGCTCCAGAACCTCTTTTGTAAACTTCTGGGTTTCCGGATCTGTCATGTCTTTTTTCAGCCAGCAGGCATTTAAGCCCGCTTCGTTCATTCCCACAAGACCGATAGTGGAAAAATGGTTGTCAAAGCTTCCAAGATATCTCTTCGTGTACGGATACAGTCCCTCATCCAGAAGCCTGCTGATCACATCTCTCTTGATGTGAAGAGATCTTGCGGAGATATCCATCATGTGGTCCAGGCGCTGATAAAATTCCTTCGGCGTTCTGGAAAGATATGCGATACGCGGCATATTGATGGTAACAACGCCTACAGAACCTGTACTCTCACCGGAGCCAAAGAATCCACCACTCTTTTTGCGGAGCTCACGGAGATCCAGACGGAGGCGGCAGCACATGCTGCGGATGTCGCTTGGCTTCATATCACTGTTGATATAATTGGAAAAATACGGAGTACCGTACTTGGAAGTCATCTCAAAGAGAAGACGGTTGTTCTCGGTATCAGACCAGTCGAATTCCTTTGTGATGGAGTAGGTCGGGATCGGATACTGGAATCCACGTCCGTTGGCATCTCCCTCGATCATGGTCTCGATAAATGCCTTGTTGACCATATCCATTTCTTTCTTACAGTCCTTATATTTGAAATCCATGTCCTTGCCGCCTACGATAGCCGGAAGCTCTGCAAGGTCGTCCGGAACGGTCCAGTCCAGTGTAATGTTGGAAAATGGTGCCTGAGTGCCCCAGCGGCTTGGAGTATTTACGCCATATACAAAGGACTCAATGCATTTCTTAACCTCTGGATAGGAAAGGTTGTCTGCCTTTACAAAAGGTGCCAGATAAGTATCAAAGGATGAAAATGCCTGTGCGCCCGCCCACTCGTTCTGCATGATACCCAGGAAATTCACCATCTGATTGCAGAGTACACTTAAATGCTTTGCAGGTGCAGAAGTGATCTTACCCTCAATACCACCAAGTCCCTCTCGGATCAGCTGCTTCAGGGACCAGCCTGCACAGTAACCGGTCAGCATGGACAGATCATGGATATGGATATCTGCATTTCTGTGTGCATCTGCGATCTCGTTGTCGTAGATCTCAGACAGCCAGTAGTTTGCAGTAACTGCTCCGGAGTTGCTTAAGATCAGACCTCCTACAGAATAAGTAACCGTTGAGTTCTCCTTTACACGCCAGTCCTCAACCTTTACATAGCTGTTTACGATTTCTTTATAGTCAAGGATGGTGGATTTCATATTGCGGATCTTCTCACGCTGCTTACGATAAAGGATATACGCCTTGGCAACATCAGAATATCCGGCCTGGATCAGTACGTTCTCCACACTGTCCTGGATATCCTCAACAGAAATCCGGTTGTTCTCGATCTTATTCTGAAAATCCGCTGTAACACGAAGTCCCAGAAGATCGATCATATCCGAACTGTAATTCTTACCTTTGGCATCAAATGCCTTATCAATTGCCGCGGTGATCTTCCCCATTTTAAATTCGTCTAATTCACCGTCTCTTTTTACTACCTGAAACATAAGAAAATGCCTCCCTCATGCATTTATTTATAAGCGGATATTCCATTCCGCCTCACTTGCCTGCTTACGAACACACTCCGTTTCACGATCTGTGTTCAAAGCGCTGTAGGCTTATTGTATCAGACACGCCTCTTTGCGTCAACATAAAAAGTACCATATATAGTGCCCGTTTTGTTCACGGTACTATATATGGTACTGAGTAGATATTTTAACATTATGTGACTTTCGGATAGATTTCCCGCGGAACTCTTGCTTTTACAGCAATCCCGCCTTCGGTATACTCTTCCGAAAGAAGCTGTCCATACTCACGGATCAGCTGGATCTGACCGGCCTCCGAATAAGGAAAAAGCCGTTCCATATAAATCTGTCCTTCTGCCAGTATCTCAGAAAGAAGCTGCTTAAATTCCTCAAGCCCCTCTCCTGTCCGTGCGGAAATCTTCAGCGTATGGTCTGCCCGGAGATCCCGAAAGCTCTCCCCGGAAACACGGTCCTGCTTGTTAAAAAGTGTGATCGTCTTTTTTCCAAGGGCACCAAGCTCTTTCAGGGTTTCATATACGATATGCATCTGCATCTCCGCCTGAGGATTGGATGCATCTACCACATGAATGATATAATCCGCATATTTGGCTTCCTCCAGAGTACTCTTGAAGGCTTCCACCAGATTGTGGGGAAGCTTGCGGATAAAGCCTACGGTATCCGTAAGAAGAAGCTGCTGTCCGTCATCCAGTGTCAGAAGACGGGTAGTCGGATCCAGTGTGGCAAACAGCTTATCCTCCGAAAGCACCGAAGCGCCTGTCAGTGTATTCAGAAGCGTGGACTTTCCTGCATTGGTATAGCCGACAATGGCTGCTGTCTTCAGATTTCCCACAGCTCTTCTGGAACGGATCAGCTCTCTGTGCTTTTCTACCTGGGAAAGCTCCTGCTTCAGTGCGGATATCCTGTTCCGGATCAGACGACGGTCTGTCTCCAGCTTTTTCTCACCAGGGCCTCTGGTTCCGATTCCTCCTCCAAGTCGCGAAAGAGAAGAACGTAGTCCCACAAGACGTGCAGACCGGTAACGAAGCTGTGCAAGCTCTACCTGGATCTTGCCTTCACTTGTGACGGCACGCTTCGCAAAAATGTCAAGGATCAGCAGGGTACGATCCATAACCTTGCACTCCAGCTCCCGCTCCAGATTATTCATCTGGGCTGGAGAAAGCTCATCGTCACAGATCACACCATTGGCATCCAGGGCATAGAGAAGACCTTTTACCTCTTCGATCTTGCCTTTTCCGATATAGGTGCCCGGATGTACGGCCTCACGATTCTGAATGATCCTGCCTGCAACCGCCGCACCTGCCGTAGCCGCAAGTTCTCCAAGCTCATCCAGGGATTCCTCCATGTCATCCCCCCGATCTGCCTGGACACCGATCAGGATAACCCTGTCCTGTATTTCCTCAAAATATTCCATATCAGCCCTCCGAAGACGTTCTGGTTTTCAGGAAAGCCCGCTCTTTTTTTGCAGCGGAATCTTCAGGGAACATCTCAATATATTCCTGGACCTTGGTCAGTGCAGTAGCAAAATCCAGCTTTTTTTCATAGGCTACGATCTCATTGAACAGAAGACTCTGCATCTCGTCTGTGGTAGCTGTCGGAAGGCCTTTTGTGATGTTATCAAGAGCAGAATCATAATCTCCGCTTCGGATATCGCACAGTGCCAGACCATTATAGCCCTTGGCGGAATCACCCACTGCGGAAATATACTGCTTGTACATTGCCTGAGCATTTTCCACATCATCCTGGGCCAGATATACCATTCCCAGAAGAAGCAATGCTTCCGTATTATCCTTCTTGGTTGCTTCCAGAAGCTCTTTTTTTGCGCTGCTGTAGTCTTCCATATAATAGTAGACACGGCCTCTGTCACAGTGGTCCTGGGCATCCTTGGCCTCAGAAGAAAGAGCAGCTTCCAGATATCTGGTTCCGTCCGCTTCCATATCCTTGTCCAGATATGCCTCATAGATCTCGATCGCCATATCATAGGTGGAATCTTCTCCATAGGCCTGTTTGAAGTTAGATGCGGCTTCTTCGTAGGAATCCATGGCAAGGGCAACCTTTCCGGTGAGGAAATAACTGCCTGCATCCATGGAAAAATCTTCTCCAAGTGTCTGGCAGTCTGCCATGGCATCCTCGTATTTTCCAGACTTCAGCTCTGCAGTAGCCCGGTAGGACAGGATATCCTTACGAAGGCTTTTGCTTACTTTATCGCAGTTCAGAGCTTCCGTGAAGCTATTCACCGCATCCTCATATTTGCCAAGACGCAGGCTTGCGATACCTGCCCCGCGATAGGACTGTGCCAGCTTCACTCCGTTCTGGATAGAGCTCTGGTACTCCTCCAGGGCATACTTGTAGCTTCCCTGGGAAAGATCCTTTCCGGCCTGTTCATATATTTTTGTTTTTTCACTGCCACAGCCGCCCAGAAGCAAGGCTCCTGTAACGGCTGCAAGAATCAATACGGTCTTTGTTTTTTTCATGGAATTCCTTATTCTACAACAAGCCCTTCGGCTTCCATCACATCAACAACACTATCTACATATTTATGGCAGAGATCATCCGTTCCCGCTTCTACCATAACACGGATCAGCGGCTCTGTACCACTCTCACGTACCAGGATACGTCCGTCATCGCCAAGTGCCTCTGCGGCTGCCTCAATGGCTGCTTTTACCTTTTCGTTCTCCAGTGCTGTTTTCTTGTCGGAAACACGCACATTCCGGAGAAGCTGCGGATAAACCTTCATCTCCTTTGCAAGGTCACAGAGTGTGGCCTTCTGATCCACACATGCCTCCATGATCATAAGAGAAGTCAGGATCCCGTCACCAGTAGCAGAATAGCGGCTGAAGATGATATGTCCGGACTGCTCACCACCGATACTGTAATTGTTTTCCATCATGTTCTCGGCAACGTATTTGTCACCAACTGCAGTCTGCTCATAGTCGATGCCTTCACGCTCCAGAGACTTGTAAAGACCAAGATTGGACATAACGGTGGTTACAACTGTATTTCCGTTGAGCTGGCCTTTCTCTCTTAAATATTTGCCGCACACATACATGATCTTATCACCGTCAATGATGTTTCCGCGGTGGTCTACGGCGATACAGCGGTCTGCATCACCATCATATGCAAAACCGATATCCAGGCCTTTATCTACCACGAACTGTCTCAGAACTTCAATGTGTGTGGAACCGCAGCCACGGTTGATGTTGGTTCCGTTTGGCTCATTGTTGATCACATAGGTTTTTGCACGAAGTGCGTCAAAAACACTCTTGGCAATGGCGGATGAGCTTCCGTTGGAGCAATCCAGCCCAACCTTGATATTTTTGAAATCATGGCATGGGATAGAGATCAGATGTCCGATATAACGGTTTCTTCCGGATGCAAAATCCACAGTACAGCCGATATCTTCTCCGGTTGCCAGCGGAAGCTCCTCGATCTCGCCGTCCAGATATGCCTCGATACGTGCTTCAATATCTGCGGAAATCTTCTGTCCGTTCTCATTAAGGACCTTGATCCCATTATCATTAAACGGATTATGGCTTGCGGAAATCATGATACCGCAGTCAAAATCTTCTGTACGTACCACATAGGATACACTTGGAGTTGTGGTTACATGAAGCAGATAGGCATCTGCTCCGGATGCGGTAAGTCCTGCCGCAAGGGCATACTCAAACATGTAACTGCTTCTTCTTGTATCCTTGCCGATCACGATCTTCGCCTTGTGATCTCTGCCGTAATACCAGCCGAGATAACGTCCCACACGAAATGCATGATCTGCTGTAAGTTTTACATTTGCTTCACCACGAAAACCATCTGTTCCGAAATATTTACCCATAATGTTCTCCTTTATTACTGATACAGTCCTTCCGGATAAACGCCGTCATCTGTAAGTTTTTTGAATGCAGCCTGTACAGATGCCTTATCCTCCTGATAGGTAACACCGAACCACTCGTCCTTTGTCTCAAGAACATCTACCGCTGCTTTTCCGGAATGGATCAGCTGGTCGATAAGCTCAGGAAGAAGATACTCTTTTTTGATGTCTCCCTCTTTGATCCCGCCAAGGAACTCAACGAAGCCTTTCTCAAGGATCTCCATAAATTCCGGTGTCAGTCCCCACATATTCATGGAAACAAGGCTCTTTGTATCCAGTGTTTCTGCTGTACCATCGTCATTTCTTGTCTCTGCGCCGTCTGCTGTCTTGAAGATGTTATGTGTCTCTGTAACGCCCACAAGCTTGCCATCCTCAATATGGCACACTCCTCTTGTGACGCTTCCGTTGTCACTTAATGTATTTCCAAGGCGGAAACCTGCCATGCAGATGTGCATCGGGCCATCCTGCAGATGATCCTGTACCAGGTAGTCATGCACCTTTACGTAGGCTTCTTTTCCGTAGTAGTCATCTGCATTGATCACAGCGAATGGCTCGGAAAGGACTTTCTTTGCTGCCAGTACAGCGTGTCCGGTTCCCCATGGCTTGGTACGGTCCGCCGGTTTTGTAAAATTGCCCGGAAGATCGTCGATCTCCTGGAATGCATAAGCAACTTCTGTAATGTTGGAGATACGGTCTCCGATCACTTTTTTGAATTCATCTTCAAGGTCTTTGCGGATGATAAATACGACCTTGTTGAATCCTGCCTCCAGTGCATCATGGATGGAATAGTCCATAATGATCTCGCCCTTCGGGCCTACCGGTGCAAGCTGCTTGATTCCTTTTCCAAAACGGCTGCCGATACCGGCTGCCATAATCACCAGTGCTGTCTTTTTCATTTTCGTTTCCTCCTGATTTATTATAATTTTTTGAACTCTGTAGCTGTAATCAGCGCTTACTCCTGTTCATTCAGCTTTGTCAGCTTTACTGCCTGGTCTGCTGCGATCAGACTGTCAATAATCTCATCTAGGTCTCCGTTAAGGATATTTTCCAGACGGTGAAGGGTAAGCTTGATCCTGTGGTCTGTTACACGTCCCTGAGGGAAGTTGTAGGTACGGATCTTCTCGGAGCGGTCACCTGTACCGATCTGGCTTCTCCTTGCCTCTGCCTCAGCGTCATGCTGCTTGGCAAGCTCCATCTCATACAGACGGGAACGGAGCACACGGAGTGCTTTATCCTTATTCTTAAGCTGAGACTTCTCATCCTGGCAGGAAATCACGATTCCTGTAGGGATATGAGTAAGACGTACTGCGGAGTCTGTGGTGTTGACACACTGACCACCGTTTCCGGATGCACGGAACACATCGAATTTACACTCATTGAGATCCAGATGGAAATCAATTTCTTCCGCCTCCGGCATGATCGCTACCGTACAGGTAGAGGTATGGATCCTTCCGCCGGACTCTGTCTCCGGTACTCGCTGTACACGGTGAACACCGCTTTCGTATTTCAGTCTGGAATATGCACCCTCACCCTTGATCATGAAGGTAACCTCCTTAAAGCCGCCGATGCCGTTCTCATTGAGGCTGAGCATCTCGGTTTTCCAGCGGCGGGACTCCGCGTATTTTACATACATACGATAAATCTCTGCTGCAAAAAGTGCTGCCTCATCACCGCCTGCACCTCCACGGATCTCAACGATAACGTTCTTGCTGTCGTTAGGGTCCTTCGGAAGAAGAAGGATCTTCAGCTCATGCTCCAGCTCCTCCACTCTCTTTTTTGCATCGGAAAGCTCTTCCTTCAGCATTTCACGCATCTCTTCGTCCTTCTCGCTCTCCAGCATGGAAAGACTGTCCTCGATGGTTTCCTTATTTTTCTTATATTCTTTATATGCGTCAACGATTGGCTGCAGGTCGCTCTGCTCCTTCATCAGCTTCTGAAAATGTGCCGGATCGTCGGTTACTCCCGGTTCTCCCAGCTCATTGAGAAGCTCTTCAAAACGTACCAGCAGATCATCCAGTTTATCAAACATGTATTTCCTCCTGTTTCTGTCCAAGCACCACACGGTCAAGGCCCGGCAGATCCTTTACGATCTGAACCCCGGTAAACCCGGCTGCTTTCATCATTGTACTGACTGCCTCACCCTGGGTGCAGCCGATTTCATACAGAAGCCATCCGCCTGGTTTCAGGTACCTTCCGGCCTCTGCTGTGATCTTTCTGTAAAAATAAAGCCCGTCTTCCATTCCGTCAAGGGCCTTCCTCGGATCATGAAGGCGGACTTCTTCCATCAGTGTTTCAATTTCTTCTGTTGCGATATAAGGCGGGTTTGAAATAAGGATATCATATTTCCCACTATCTTTTCCACCTTTTTCACAAAAATACGGTGCCGAGAACAGGTCGCTTTCCACAAAATCCGCCCGGTTCTCCACCTTTAGAATACCTGCATTCTTTTTTGCCACTTCCAGTGCTTCCGGTGAAACATCCACACCGGTCCCACAGGCATCCTGCCGTTCCAGAAGAAGGCTGAGCAGGATGCAGCCGGAGCCGGTACACATATCCAGGATCTCCGGTTTTTCCACATCCCCAAGGTGTTTCAATGCCTCTTCCACCAGAGTCTCCGTATCCTGTCTAGGAATCAGCACGTTTTCGTTTACATAAAACTCATAGCCCATAAAAAAAGCCTGATGAGTCAGCTGCTGTACAGGAATATGTCCTGCCCGCCTGTCGATCAGCGTAAGATACTCTGCTGCGGTCTCATCAGACACCGGTTCATCTCCATGCGCAAAATAATATGCCCGATTCTTTCCGGTCTTAAATTCCAGAAGGAGCCAGGCATCCAGCCCGGCTTCTTCCAATCCGTTATCTTTCAGTATTGTTGTACCTTTTTTCAGAAGGGACTCAAGAGTCTGCATTTTCTGTCTCCTCTGTCTCATATGGGATGTCCAGGTCAAATTCCTCTTTCAGATAAGCTCTCCAATCAAAAACAGCCTCAACTGCTTTAATGGCTACCTCTGCCATATCTGCAGCAGGCTCCTTTGTGGTGAATTTCTGCATGGCAAGACCTGGTTTACTCATAATGTCCGCAAATTTACTGTCTGTTCTTCCTGCCCACTGGATGATCTCAAAGGAAATCCCCGCAACTACCGGTACCATGAGAAGTCTTCCCAGCAGTCTCACCCAGTAAAACGGCACCGCCACAAACACAAAGTGCAGCACAATACTTACCAGCATGACCAGAAACAGAAAGCTTGTTCCACAGCGCTTATGAAACCTGGAGCTCTTTAACACATTCTCTACCGTCAGAGGCAGACCATGCTCCACACAGTTGATACATTTGTGCTCCGCGCCGTGATACATAAATGTCCTCTGGATATCCTTCATTCTGGAGATCAGGAACATATATCCCATAAACAGTGCCAGCTTCACAAAGGCTTCCACTATGGTGACCAGAAATTCCGAAGCACCTACCCCTCGGATCAGACTAGCCAGTACATACGGAAGAAACATAAAAGCAGCCACAGAAACCACCATGGAGATAGCTACCGTAATGTAAAGAAGCCACTTGAACTGCTTATCCTCTTTGGCTTTCTTTGCAGAACGCTCTTCTTCTGTAAGCTGCTCATTCTTCCTGGCTGTTTCCTCATCTTCCTCGTCTCCTGCGATCTCCGCAGAATACATCAGGCATTTCGTGCCTACCACAAGAGAATCCACAAAGCTTACCACACCACGGATGATCGGTTTCTTCAGAAATGCGTGATTTCCGAAGATACATTTATAATCCTCTACCTTCAGCTCGATCTCCTGGTCCGGGCGGCGCACTGCGATAGAATATTTGTCCTTGTGGCGCATCATGATGCCTTCCATGACCGCCTGTCCGCCGATATTCGATGATCTCATTCATTCTCTCCTGTGCAAATTAAAAATTTTTCAGTTAAAGAAAGGTTGAGATTTCCCAACCTCAACCTTCTCATTTCCTGTATTCGCAATAATTACTTATTCAGGCCGTATTTCTTGTTGAACTTATCGATACGTCCACGAGCCTGTGTAGCCTTCTGCTGTCCTGTGTAGAACGGATGGCATTTGGAACAGATCTCAACATGGATGTCCTCTTTAGTAGAACCTGTTACGAAAGTGTTTCCGCAGTTGCAGGTTACAGTTGCCTGATAGTAGTTCGGATGGATTCCTTCTCTCATGATTTTCACCTCTCTATATATTTAATATTATTCGTATTCAATTGACGAATTCCATTTTAAACAGCTTGCTAAGTATAACATAGCTTTCCGTAAAATGCAAGGACTTTATAAAAATTTCTGTTTCTTTACAGTCTGTACCAGTTCTGCATTGTTCCTGGTTCTGGCAAAGGTATTCAGGATCTGTTCTACTGCCTCATCCGCTTTCATTCCGTTGAGAGCTTTTCGCATAATATAAACCGCTTCCTGTTCATCCTTGCTGAGAAGCAGATCCTCTCTTCTGGTTCCGGATTTCTGGATATCAATGGCCGGGAATACCCGTTTCTCCTGTAATTTACGATCCAGGACAAGCTCCATATTACCGGTTCCCTTGAACTCCTCATAAATAACATCGTCCATCTTGCTTCCGGTATCCACAAGTGCGGTTGCCAGAATCGTCAGGCTTCCGCCCTCGCGCATATTACGGGCTGCGCCAAAAAACCTCTTGGGCATATGGAGAGCCGCCGGGTCAAGACCACCGGATAAGGTTCTTCCGCTTGGCGGGATGATCAGATTATAGGCTCTGGCAAGTCGTGTGATCGAATCCAGAAGAATGATCACATCCTGTTTATGCTCTACAAGACGGCGCGCACGCTCCACAACCATCTCGGAAACTCTCTTATGATGTTCCGGAAGCTCATCAAATGTAGAATAGATCACTTCCACATTCGGTCCCTGGATCGCCTCTCTGATATCGGTAACCTCCTCAGGACGCTCATCGATCAGAAGAATGATCAGATGCATATCTCTGTTATTCCTGAGGATAGACTTGGCAACATCTTTCAGAAGGGTTGTCTTACCTGCCTTTGGCGGAGATACGATCATTCCTCGCTGACCCTTTCCGATAGGGCTGATCAGATCCACGATACGCATGGCTGTTGTACCGCCTGCACGCTCCATGACAAGTCTCTCATTCGGAAAGATCGGTGTCATATCTTCAAAATTGTACCGTCTCTGTCCCTCACTCGGATGGAATCCGTTAATGGAAGATACGTAGAGAAGGGCACTGAACTTCTCTCCCTGGGTCTTGATGCGGATATTTCCCTGGATGATATCACCTGTCTTTAAATTAAAGCGGCGGATCTGGGAAGGAGACACATAAATGTCGTTCTCACCCGGCATATAATTCTCACATCGGATAAAACCATATCCATCCGGAAGGACCTCCAGGATCCCGTTAGCCTTTTCACCACTGTCCAGCTGGGTGGATTCTGACGGAACATTCCCGTTCTCCCTTGTAGCTTCCCGGTTATATTCACGGTTGTGCTCTCTGCGGATATTTGTGTTTCTGTGTTCCTGCTCATTCTTATCACTACGATATTCCTTCCGCTGCTCCTGAAGTCCTTCCCCTGCCGGACGGGTACGATATTCTGTTTTTTCCGAATCATAGCTTTTTTCTTTTACAGTATTTTCTGCCGGTGTACTTTTGTGTACTTCTTCGGGATTTCCTCTGTCGGACTCTTTGACGTCCTCCTCCAGCATCCGCTCGATCAGTGCCGGTTTTCTCAGAGTAGAAATTCCCTTCATCCCTCTCGCCTTTGCCAGATCCTTCAGCACCGCCAGAGATAATGATTCATACTTTTCTCTCATATTAAATCCTCTATTCTTAAATCTGATAAATTATATATTTGTTGTTTATGGAATCAGATACAACCTGACATGGCTGCACTTTTTTTGAATGAAAGCATGTTTTCAGCTTATGTTTCATTATACACACCTTATAGAGTCTATTGCAAGAAATATTTATCGACATTTTTTTTATACTTTTCTCACAAAAAAGAAAAAAATCTGCCCGGGAGATCTCTTCCCGGACAGATCCAACATTCCTGTATGCTTCTTTTTTAGCTCCAGAACGGTCCGTATATATCCATGACCCTCTGGATACGTTCATCGGTAATTTTATTCAGAGCCGCCACGATCGCTGCATACGTTTTTGGTCTCTGTCTCTTAAGTGTTGACGGACTTGTTACATACTCAAGCACTGATTCTGCAAAATATTCTGAACTGTTCTGCGTTGCATAGCTTCTGTTAATACCTGTAAATTTGGATTTTTCGCTGTTATAAACTGCGGCAAAATCACTTGTTCTGTCTACGTTTCCCGCAACAAAAGCAAGGAAATGTCCCAGCTCATGGTAGATTGTCTCATTCTCAAAACGAAGGATGATGCTTCTTGAATGTGCGTTAAAGCAGCCTCCGTAGTTAACAGACGGATCGATCGTTACAGTAAATCCAAGCTTCTTGTAGGCTTTGAGCACCCTGCTGTCCATCTTCGGTGCAATGGAAGCAATATTGCTTACTGAATATTTGCTGTCCATGCTGATGCTTTCTACTTTTTTTGTGGAAGCTGCATTCGCTTTGCCGGCAGTAGCTGAAGCCGCCATGACTGTTGTGGTCGTCTGAATGGTTGTAGTTACTTTCCGTGTCTGAACGGCTGTTTTTGATTTCTTTGTGTATTTCTGTGTTGTTGCAGTCTTAACTGTCTTTAATGTTTTTACGGTTGTATTTCTGTTTGTTTTCTTTGTGGTCGTACTCTTCTTATTGGTAGTCGGAAGCTTCTTGGTATAAGTCTTGGTCGCCGCTTTTTTCAGCTTAACTTTTTTTCTGGTTGTCTTGGTATTTGAAGTCGTTTTGGTAGTCACCTTCGGTTTTGAAGCAAGTGGAGTGTCGTCCTCTGTGATGGTAGTCTCCACTACCGGATCTGTAAAATTCGGAAATTCCGGAACCTGTGA
Organism: Blautia sp. aa_0143; assembly: GCF_004167315.1. Lineage (NCBI taxonomy): Bacteria > Bacillati > Bacillota > Clostridia > Lachnospirales > Lachnospiraceae > Blautia > Blautia sp. aa_0143. The sequence goes on along the minus strand of NZ_RCXU01000008.1, from coordinate 36,366 downwards.
CGACTGCCAGACATTAAAGCCACCTGCCAGTACAATAACAGCTGCAAGGCATCCTGCTAAAGCTTTTTTCCTGCCTGTAAAAATTTTACGGATATCTGTTCTTTTCATATCATTCACACCTTTCTGAAAGCCGACGTTTCAGTTTCCAACCTAAACCGGATTTTAGGCATCAAAAAAGCCGCTTATTCTAACGAAATAAACGGCCGCATTAACACACAGATTCTTGTTCATAGATGTTATCTGAATACGTCATTAAATCGGAATTTAATGCGGCAACCGGCTGTCATAGTCATCCTTCGGACCTTAGACCCATGGCTTTGCGTCCCTGTCTTTCAACAGGTTTGCCTTTATATATAGAGTATATGTTTTTTTCCCTGAAATGTCAACATTTTCCACTGCATTTTGAGCCCTACTCCTGTCTTTTTTTCACGGAATCTGCTATACTGTTCAAAAAGAAAGCATGATATAACAGGAGAACGGAAACAATGTCAAAATTTTTACCAGTCCGTCTCTTTTTTGTATGGCTGCTTTTCGGAATCCTGCTGGCAGGCTGTGGAAATTCTCCTTCCTCCGATGAAGAACCTCCGGTATATTCTCCGGCCAGAGTCCTCACCCCGGAGGCCCCCGGCAAAAAAACACTGGGCAATTCCCCTCTGATCCTGGATATTTCCAATCAGGATCAGGGATATCTGACTGCAGAATCCGATTCCGATGATTCCCGCATGAACATTCAGCTTACCGCTCCCTCCGGTGTGGTCTATTCCTATTTTCTGGAACCTGATGAACAGACGGTACTTCCTTTTTCCGAAGGCTCCGGTGAGTATCTCATCACCTGCTATCAGCAGATTGATGGAAACCAGTATGCCGCCCTTTACACGGAAACGCTCACAATAAAGCTTCAGAATGAATTTCTTCCGTTTCTGTATCCAAACCAGTACGTGGACTTTTCTTCCAAAAGTGAAGCCTGCAAACTGGCAGCCTCTCTTGTCAAAGAAGACATGACCGATATCGACATCCTGAAAACCTTCTATACATATGTTACCAGTCATATTTCCTACGATTATGACAAAGCTGATTTTGTCGAAGCCGGTTATCTTCCTGATGTAGATGATACTTTAAGCACCGGCACGGGGATCTGTTTTGATTACGCTGCACTGACTACTGCAATGCTCCGCAGCCAGGACATTCCCTGCAAGCTTCAGATTGGCTATTCCGGTGATGTAAAGCATGCATGGATCGATGTTTATATCCGTGGCAGAGGCTGGGTGACAAAGGCAGTATCTTTTGACGGCGACACCTGGAAGCTGATGGATCCCACCTTTGACGCCAACAGTGATGGTGATGAAGCGATCCAGGAATATATCGGTGATGAAAGCAATTATACGGTACAGTTCACACGCTGACCCACTAAAGGAGACCTTATTATGAAAAACAAACTGACAGCCCGGGAATTATCCAGTTTCTGCGGGCAGATGGGAATGCTTCTGCATTCCGGCATATCCACAGCTGAAGGACTTCACATCCTCTGTGACGAAAGCAAGACCGATGCAGACCGGCAGATCCTCACACCCCTGATCCGTTCCGTGGAAGAAAACGGTTCTCTTTCCCGGGCTCTTGACGAATCCGGGATCTTTCCCACATCCATGACCGCCTATGTCCGGACCGGTGAGGAAACCGGCTGCCTGGATGAGATCATGGAAAGTCTCAGTTCCCACTATGAACAGGATGAAGAAATCTCAGGACAGATACGGTCTGCAGTCACTTACCCGCTGCTCATGCTTGGCATGATGGCTGTTGTGATCCTGGTCCTTCTGATAAAAGTCCTGCCGGTATTTCAACAGGTATTTAACCAGATGGGAATGGAAATGAACGGGGTTTCCCGGGGACTTCTGAATGCAGGCAACGTGATCAGCCGGTATTCCTCTGTTTTTCTGATCCTCGCCGCAGCCCTCATTGGCTGCATCCTGTTTTTCAGTCTTACGGAAAAAGGTCACAGCCTGCTGCGAAAAATGGCCATCCATCTCCCGTTTTTCCGTGAGATCCCGGTTGCCATGGATTACAGTCGTCTGGCCCAGGGCCTTTCCCTGGGGCTTCGGAGCGGACTTTCCCCGGAAACCAGCCTGGAGCTTACAAAGGATCTGATCTCACAGCCGGTGATACTCGAAAGACTCCGGAAGGCTTCCTCTATCCTGGATAGCGGAGAAACTTTTTCCAAGGCTCTTACAGAATCCAGTCTGTTCGGCGGCATGGAAGGCCGTCTCATCACGATATCCTTCTATTCCGGTTCCAGTGACGAAACCTTCCGCAGGCTTTCCCGGCAGTACACCGAAAGATCCATAGATCTGATCTCACAGGCAGTCTCCATTGTGGAGCCTACCATCGTGATCCTGCTGTCTCTTCTTGTGGGGCTGGTCCTTTTATCCGTCATGATGCCGCTTCTGGGGATCCTCTCAGATTTTGCAATGTAAGGTGGTGACCGCATGGAACTTTTCGAAAGCCGCAGAACAAAATTTCTCAGAGCATTTTTTCTTCTCTTTCCGGCGCTGCTTCTGGTTTTATCCTGCACCTTGTTTGTGGCAGGTGTCAGCAGCACCTCCGATCAGGCCGTACACAAAGAACAGGATGCTCTGGAACAGGCACTGAAAAACGGTGCCATCCGCACCTATGCCCTCACAGGCACATATCCCGAAAGCCTGTCCCAGCTTCTCTTGGATTATCATATCACTTATGACAAAACCAAATTCGTAGTAGAGTATGTTCCTAACGGTTCCAATCTCCTGCCGTCTATCAGCGTGATCGCTCTGTCCGGCAGTGCGAAAGGAGGGAATGCCTCATGAATCACCGGAAGAACACCGGACATTCCGTTTCTTCTCTTTTTTCGCTTCTTCTTTTCGGTGTTTTTGTTTTGTTCCTTATACTGATGCTGCTATTTTCCGCCCGGATTTACCAGCAGACTGTGAAACAGACTGACTCCGATTCCGAGCTTGGAACCGCAGCAACTTATCTGACTACCAAATTCCGGCAGCATGACCGCGGCGATGAGATCTTTTCCGGTTCCCTGGATGATATTCCTGCCCTTTGTTTCCGGGACGATATCAAAGGAAAAGAATATATCACGTATATTTACCTGAAGAATGACAGTCTGATGGAGCTTTTCACTGCAAAAGGCTCTCAGGCCAGTTCCGATGCAGGAACCGTCATCTCACAGCTTTCCGATTTCCGGTTTTCGGAAATGGAAAATGGTTTTTACCACTTTTCCCTGGAAAGTACCACGGGAGTCTGCTCGGAATTCCTGCTTCATCGCACTGGCAAAAAGGAGGCATCATGAAAGAATCAAGACATAATTCCGGTACCAGCCTTTTTCTGATGGAAATGATCCTTGCCCTTTTGTTTCTGTCACTTTCCTCAGCTGCCTGCATCCAGATCTTCGCGGCAGCACGGAAAAACCGGCTCCAGGCAGAACAGTGGAACCAGATCCAGGCTCTCACAACCTCCGTGGGCGAGATACTGGAAGGCACTGACGGAACCGATGAACAGTTCCTCTCCCTGCTTCCGGGGAGTATCAAAAAGAACACCAACCTGATCTGGTATTATGACCGTAACTGGCAGAGCTGCTCTTCTGGAGAAGCCGCCTGTGAAATGATCCTGGAAACAGATATTTCTTCTTCAGAAAAATCCGGCGAGCTTTCTTTCCGGCAGCTTTCCAACGGCAGTGAGCTTTACCGGATCACCCTGCGTTTTCCTGTTGATGACTACAGAAGGGAGGCTGTACATTGAAACAGAAGCATACGTTTTTTGTAACTGTCGGCATTCCTTCCCTGTTTCTTATCTTCTCTGTGCTGTGTCTCTGTGTACTTGCTCTGCTTACTCTTGGAAGCTCCAGATCCAGTCTTAACACAGCCAGACATTCTATGGAACAGACCGAAAATTATTACACCGGCTGCGCAAGCGCCACGGAAACCGTTTCAGAAATCCGTGATGATCTGGAGCAATACAGGGAAAAAGCTTCCGATGAAACCAGATATTTTTCCATGATACAAAAGCTTGCGGACACAAGGAACGATCTCAGCTGGGATTCCCACAGCCACACCCTTTCCTTCTCCGTTGGAATTTCCGAGACACAACAGCTTTCTGTAGTGCTTGAGATTTTTTACCCGCAGGAAAAAAGCTCTTCCGCTTATCAGATCCTGCAATGGAACACAGAGCTTACCGGATCCTGGCAACCTGACAACCACCAGAATGTATTTAAAGGAGAATAAACCTATGGATACCCCTATTCCTGAATTTTTAGCAGAAGCTGCCAACCGGCGTGTCTCTGATATCTTTATCATCGCAGGCCGCCCCCTGGCAGAAAAGATCGACGGTCATCTTTTAGACCGTGGTGACAGGCTGATGCCTGATCAGACAGAAAATTTACTCCGCACCATTTACGGCCTTGCGGAAAACCGCGATATATCCCGTCTTATGGAAACCGGTGATGATGACTTTTCTTTTTCCATTCCCGGTGTTTCCAGATTTCGTGTCAATGCCTACAAGCAGCGTGGTTCCCTGGCTGCCGTGATCCGCGTGATCGCCTTCCGGCTGCCGGATCCTGCAGAGCTTTCCATTCCGGAGGATGTGATGAATATCTCCGACTATACCCGTGGCATGGTCCTTGTTACCGGTTCTGCCGGAAGCGGTAAATCCACCACTATGGCCTGCCTGATCGACCGGATCAACCATACCCGGGAAGGCCACATCATCACTCTGGAGGATCCTCTGGAATATCTCCACCGCCATGATCGCTGTATCGTCAGCCAGCGCGAGATCTGTACCGACACCGAAAGCTATCTGACTTCTCTTCGTGCCACACTACGCCAGAGCCCGGATGTGATCCTTCTTGGAGAGATGCGTGATCATGAAACCATCCAGACTGCCATGACCGCTGCGGAAACCGGTCATCTTGTCCTTTCCAGCCTGCATACTTTGGGAGCAGCCAACACCATCGAACGCATCATGGACGTGTTTGAGCCATCTCAGCAGCATCAGATTGCCCTCCAGCTTTCCATGGTCCTTCAGGCTGTAATCTCCCAGCAGCTGATCCCGGATGTGGACGGACGCAACATTCCTGTTTTCGAGATCATGCGCCTGACTCCTGCCATCCGCAATATGATCCGCGACAATAAAGTACACCAGATCGAAGGCGTGATCTCCACATCCGGTCAGGAGCAGATGCGTTCTATGGACCAGAGCCTTCTGGAATTATATAAAAAAGGCCGTATCACCAGGGATACAGCTCTGAAATACGCTTTAAACGCGGACATGCTGAAGCGCAGACTTATGTAAGGATCTTCTCGGTATACCTCTGCCTGATATGTAAAAACACATAAAAAATCCCTTACCGATCTCTGATATGTTTCCGAAATACAGAACACATATCATTTTACAGATCCGGTAAGGGATTTCTTTATTTTCAATCCGATTTCGATCAAAAAGACATTCCTTCTCTGCGATCGATCAATGCACTACATTTCCTACAATTCCATAAGAAACAATATACATAATGACACTTGCCATAAAAAGTCCGCACAGGATCGCAATGGAGGATTTTTTGATATCCACCTCAAGAAGAGAGGCGATCAGTGCACCTGTCCAGGCTCCTGTGCCCGGAAGAGGGATTCCCACAAACAGCAAAAGTCCAAGAAATTCATATCTCTTGATCTGGTCACTCTTTCCCATAGCTCTGTTTTCCAGCTTTGTGATCAGACCTCTGAACGTCTTTGTTTTTTTCATCCATTTAAAGATCTGCCGGATAAAAAGCAGGATAAACGGAATCGGAATAATATTTCCCACGATACAGATCGGCAGTGCCTTCGCAGCCGATATCTTCAGCAAAGAAGCTGCCAGAAGGCCGCCGCGAAGCTCCAGTATCGGGATCATAGAAATGATGAACACAGCTCCCTCGGGAGAGATAAACTGTGCAAGGTGGTGTGAAAACCATTGTACCAGTACTTCCATAGTACCTCCTTAACTGTTATTTCTGCAGATATTCCGTCAGGAATTCTACCAGCTTTTTCATCTCCTCATCGGTACCGATGGTGATACGGAGATGATTGTCGATCCTGTCCTTCGGGAAATATCTTACATAGATATGTTTCTCTCTCAGTGCTGCGAAAAGCTCTTTGGCCGGACAGCTCTCATGTGTGGCAAAGATAAAGTTGGATCTGGAATCCTGAAAGGAAAATCCAAGCTTCCTGAGCTCTGCCTTTGTCCACTCTCTTGTTGTAATGATCTTATGGCAGCATTCCTCAAAATATGCCTTATCCTCCATAGATGCCACACCAGCTGCGATGGTAGTACGATCCATGGTATAGGAGTTAAAGGAATATTTCACATCATTGAGATATTTGATCAGCTCCGGATTTCCGAAGGCATATCCGATACGCATTCCTGCCAGGGATCTGGACTTGGAGAAGGTCTGCACAACAAGCAGATTATCATATTTTTCGATCAGCGGCAGTGCGGATGCTGCTCCGAAATCCACGTACGCCTCATCTACGATCACGATACTCTCCGGATTCTTTGCCACGATCTCCTCGATCTCGGAAAGAGGCATTTCCACGCCGGTCGGTGCATTGGGGTTAGGGAATACGATTCCGCCGTTTTCACGGAAATAATCTTCCTTACGGATATGGAACTCCTCATCTAATGCCGGGCGCTCATATGGGATCCTTAAAAGATCTGCCCATACATCATAGAAAGAATAAGTGATGTCCGGGAACAGGATCGGTTTCTCTGAATTAAAAAATGTGAGAAAGCACATAGCCAGTACGTCATCGGAACCAACGCCTGTAAATACCTGCTCATCCTTCAGGCCGTAGAACGCGGCAATACTGTGTACCAGGTCTCCTGCTGTCGGATCCGGATAAAGTCTCAGGGTATCGGCATTAAGGGCCTTCAGCGCCTTCTCCACACCCGGAGCCGGTGAATATGGATTCTCGTTTGTATTCAGTTTGATCATGCCGCTCTCATTTGGCTGCTCGCCAGGAGTATACGGCACTACTTTTCGTATATTAGCTTCCCATGGTTTCATGCTGTGCTTAACCTCCTATCATATTCTTTTGCTATTGTACTCACTGAGAGGACATTTGTCAAAGGGTAATACCACCTGCCTGGAAACAAAAAGACACCCGTACCGGGTTACAGAGTACGGGTGTCTGATATATTCTTCTTAATGAAGGGCTGTTTTGGTTCGTATCAGGCGCTTAAGATCAGATACGTGCTACGCCTGTTGCTTTTGCTGCCTCTGCTACTGCTTTTGCGACAGCCGGTCCGACTCTCTTGTCGAATGCCTTCGGAATGATATACTCCGGAGAAAGCTCCTCATCTGTGATCAGATCTGCAAGCGCCTTGGAAGCTGCGATCTTCATCTCATCGTTGATATCACTTGCTCTTACATCAAATGCACCACGGAAGATTCCAGGGAATGCAAGAACGTTGTTGATCTGGTTCGGGAAGTCACTTCTTCCTGTGGAGATAACCTTTGCTCCGCCTGCTTTTGCGTCATCCGGGAAAATCTCCGGTGTCGGGTTTGCGCATGCGAAGATGATGGCATCTTTGTTCATGGTCTTAACCATCTCTGTTGTAACTGCTCCAGGAGCGGAAACACCGATAAATACATCCGCGCCAACCAGCATCTCTGCAAGAGATCCCTGTTTCTTCTGAAGGTTTGTGAGCTTGCTCATCTCTTCCTTAACCGGGTTCATTCCTTCTGTACGTCCCTCATAGATGGCACCCTTTCTATCGCAGAGTGTAACATCCTTGAAGCCTGCTTTCAGAAGAAGTCTGCAGATAGAGATAGCAGCTGCACCTGCACCGTTCATAACGATACGAACATCCTCTTTCTTCTTTCCGACAACCTTCAGAGCGTTTGTCAGGCCTGCAAGTGTGATAACTGCAGTTCCGTGCTGATCATCGTGGAAGATCGGAATATCACATTTCTCTTTCAGTTTTTTCTCGATCTCAAAGCATCTCGGAGCGGAGATGTCCTCAAGGTTAACACCACCGAAGGATCCGGAGATCATGTAAATAGTATTTACGATCTCGTCTACATCATGGCTCTTAATGCAAAGCGGGAATGCGTCTACATCGCCGAATGCTTTGAAAAGTACACATTTACCTTCCATTACAGGCATACCGGCTTCCGGTCCGATGTCACCAAGACCAAGAACTGCGGAACCGTCTGTTACAACAAGACACATATTCCATCTTCTTGTAAGCTCGTAGGATTTATTGATATCTTTCTGGATCTCAAGGCAAGGCTGAGCTACACCTGGTGTATATGCAAGAGAAAGGTCGTCTTTATTCTCAACCGGCACTCTTGTAACAACCTCGATCTTACCTTTCCAATCTCCGTGCAGTCTTAATGACTCTTTTGCATAATCCATTTTCTTTTCCTCCTTGGATAATTATGATATATTTCATTTCAAAAGGATTACCTGAATTAATAATTACCATTGAAGAATCTACTGTCCTTCGGAAGCTCATAGCCTTCAAAATAAGCGCCAAAATCAAGCTTCAGATAACTGCAGAGATCAGCAAGCTCTACCATGGTATTGTCGTTGACCGGAATGCCATTCTCTTTTCTGTCTTTTTCAGCAGCTACCTCTTTCTCGCCGTGTGTATAGATCCTTTCCTGACCGTCTGCCTTCGGACTCTCCCGAAGTGCCTCAAGATATTCTGAAAAATGCTTGCGGATCGCATCCGGATCTCCGAATGCCGCCGGGTTGATCGCCATAAATCCATGGCAGATACCGGTCTTGTCCGGGAATGTACAGCATTTGTCGGAGGTAACGCCCATGGAAAGAATAGAGCTGAACAGCTCACAGAGCATTCCATAGCCATATCCCTTATGGCTTCCGCTGACTTCCTCGTTTCCACCAAGAGGCATGATTCCGCCGCCCTTCTTGGCTACGATGTTTGCAAGTACATCCGGTGCATTATTGCTGGCATGACCGTTTTTGTCAAGTGCCCAGCCATCCGGAAGAGGCTTGCCCATCTTATTATACATTTCCAGTTTACCTCTGGTTACAACTGTTGTGGAACAGTCAAAGAAAAACGGATACGGGTCTGCAGGCATAGCGACTGCGATCGGGTTGGAGCCCAGCATAGCCTTTCTTCCAAAAGTCGGTACCATGATCGCCTCGGAGTTGGTACATGCCATTCCAAGAAGGCCTTCATGGCAGGCCATATTCGCATAATATCCTGCAATACCGAAATGGTTGGAATTTCGTACACTTACGATTCCCACACCAGTTGTCTTTGCCTTCTCAATTGCCTTTTCCATGGCAAAATGGCTGATCAGCTGGCCCATTCCGTTATGTCCGTCTATCACGGCAGAAATCGGTGTTTCAAAAACAACTTCCGGTTTCGCCTGGGGATGAATAGTCCCCTTCTCGATTCCTTTATGGTAACGAACCATCCTCTGCATTCCGTGGCTCTCGATCCCATACAGATCAGCAGTCAGAAGAACATCTTTAATGATGCTTCCTTCTTCCTCAGAAAAGCCAAACGCTTTAAAAACGTCTCCGCAGAAATGGTTCAGTGTGTCATAACTCCATTTTACATATCCCATAATCGCAAGTCCTTTCTCTTGATATTTCCGGCAGGTTACCGCCCACGCTGTGGCCTGCTGCATATTTTATATGATACTGCAGGGGTACAGTAACCTTCATCCTGTGCTGTCTCGTCTTACGCTGTCCTACCTCATGCTGCTTCAACTTATGCTGTCTCATCTCATGCTGTCTCAACTTATGCTGTCTCGTCTCATGCTGTCTCAACTTATGCTGTCTCGTCTCATGCTGTCTCGTCTCATGCTGTCTCGTCATGAAGCCTTCAGGATGCTGCCATTATATCAAACTTTTTTGGTATTACCAATACAGTCCCTATTATAGCACGCGGTCTTACCAAAATCAATAGTGGTCTTACCAAATTAACGGGATTTTTACTGAAATTTTATTTAATTTTTTCAGGTGGATCAGCGATGAAATACAAGGCTGTTCTCCCCCTGCTGCTGCGCAATCTCCAGTATATATTTCTCAATGGTTTCCATATGTTCGCGCATCAGCTTCTCCGCCTGGTTCCGGTCTCCGGAAATAATGGCTTCCACCAGCCTTCTGTGCTGCTCATCCACCTCCAGAGCGGAATTATGTTTCTGCATAATATAGGCTCGGGTACCGGAAATGATCTCCTCTGTCAGCTGCGCTGCCGCATCCAGAACATTATAGATCATAGGATTCCCTGCGATCCTGCCAATCTTCGTATGAAGCTTCTTATCAAGACCTGCACGGGCTTTCTCGTCCTCTGAGCTCTCCAGCTGTGCCAGGATGGAACGCAGATCTAATGCATCCTTCTCCGTACAATTCCCGGCTGCAAGAAGTGCAGCCTCCTGCTCCAGCGCAGAACGAAGTTCCTGTACCTGCTGTACATGACTGTTATTCAGCTGAAAAAGAAGGGCCAGTGGTGCAGAAAGCCACTGATCCATATTCTCGGTAATATAGTTGGCTCCGCCGCGGACCGTTGTGACAATTCCCATCAGCTCCAGTGCCCGCAGGACTTCACGGACAGCAGGTCTGGAAACTCCCAGTGATTCTGCCATAACACGTTCCGCAGGTAAAGTGTCCCCCGGCTTCAGTTCTCCCCGCCGGATATTTTCTATGATCTGCGCTAATATTCCGTCAAATGCTCGTTCTTCTGTAATCTTTGTAAACATGTCGTCCGTTTCGGCCGCCTTCCTTTATTATTGTGTTGCCTTCCTTTACATAAAAATCCCGGAATATAGACAAGTGGATATTTACCATCCGCAGTCGCCATACAGCTCTGCATCAAATAGTCACTCTGCAGCCATTCAGTCAGTCTGTGCAATTTGACTATTTGTTTACTCTATTTTCCGGACTTTTATAGTAAATATAATACGATAATTCCCCAATTTAATCAATAGTAAATAATAAATTGGTAAGACATATTATTTTATTCCATTATTGAGAATGTTTTCTACTTCCTCCATCTGGCCCAGAAGCATTTTCTGGCGGTCGTCAAAAAGAAGACCTTTATTATGCCTGTAATACTGGTCAGAACCGTTCTCCCGAATGAACCAGAGACTATAATAGTTGGCATTCAGTTCTGTGATAAATGCCACCATTTCCTGGCTGTCCCCAAAAGCAGCTTCCATGAAGTCGAAGACGTTCTGAAGAGTAAGAGATATTTCGTCGGTTCGGTTTTCGTAGGCTTCGGTTTCGGATTCGAAGAGGACTTTCACAAACTCATAGTTCCTGTTTGACGATGGATCTTCCGATTTTGCTGCAGCACTTCTGCCTCCTGCCGGGCCTGAATCGGATCCGGTTTTATCTGATCCGATTAATTCCGATCCGGTTATTTTCAATCCGGACGCATTTTCAAAGAATGACACAACACGTTTCTGTATACGCTCCTGCTGTTTTGTAAGAAGCTCACTCTTTTTGTCCTTTTCAAGATCCGCCTCTGCTTTTTCCAGGAGATTTTTTGCTGTGAGGCTGTCCTGAGCTTCTCTGAAGTACACCATATAATCATACAGTTTCGTGAGGTAGGCATCGGTAAGATAGCATTCTGTAAAAAGCTCGCTGAGCTTTCCGTTGAGAAGGCTTACAATGCTCAAATGCTCGTCCAGAGAGGCTGTGCGGATCTTACCCAGAGTAATGGGATCCCACTTTCCTTTCAGGATGTCCTCCACTTTATAGTCCGTTCTGTACTTATAATAAAGAGCCAGATAGCCTGCAAAATCCTTCGCGATCATCCTGTGCTGAATGTACTGACTGACCACCTCACGGTCTACGGTTTTTCCAAGGATCTCATAAACCTGGATCAGACGGGAAAGATCCTCCCAGCCTCTGGCTGTGGCAAAGATCTTTCCGTCTACGGTATTCTCCACCCTGTAGAAATTTTTTCTGCGAAGCTCCAGATAGGAGATCACCGCCGGATGAATTCCCTGCTGATAGGCGTATTCCTTCCACACATCAAAGTCTGCCTCCACATCGATCTTCTTGATACGGTCCAGAGTGACCACATCGAATTCCCGGACGGATTTGTTATATTCTGGCGGGTTGCCTGCTGTGACGATTACCCAGCCTTCCGGCACCTTCTGGTTTCCGAAGGTTTTTCCCTGAAGGAACTGCAGCATCATCGGCGCTAGTGTTTCAGATACGCAGTTGATCTCATCAATGAACAGGATGCCTTCTTTCAGACCTGTTTTTTCCATTTTGTCGTAAACGGACGAAATGATCTCACTCATGGTATATTCCGTGACAGAAAATTCTTCCTCACCATAATTCTTTTTTACAATAAAAGGAAGTCCCACAGCACTCTGCCTGGTGTGGTGGGTAATGGTATAGGAAACAAGAGCAATCCCGCATTCCCTTGCTATCTGTTCCATAATCTGTGTCTTTCCGATTCCCGGAGGGCCCATAAGAAGGATCGGTCTCTGTCGGATCGCCGGGATCCGGTACTCACCGAATTCGTCCTTTGAAAGATATGCTTCTATGGAATCTCTGATCTCCTGCTTTGCTCGTTTTATGTTCATGGTATTCTCCTTTTCACGGCATATAAAAAACTGCCTGCAGGATCCTCCGCCTAAAACGGGTTGCCTTGCGCGACATCTGCAAAAAATATGCCTGAATCCAATGATAAATCGAAAATTGAATTCAGGCAAGTTTTTCACTACTATATAATTTTTTTTATTCTGCTGTCAGTGTGTGTATCAGGTTCAGAATACGTCCCGCACACATTCTGACAACTTCTTCCGAAAGCTTTCCGTCTTCAAAAGCTTTTCGGATATTTTCTGCGTCGGCTGCATTACCAGGCATGATAATATCATTTCCTGCTGTCACGCATTTCCACGGAATACTTCCATCTTCCGGAACCGTTGTATTCCAGTCTGACATGATCACACCGTCAAATCCCCATTCTTTTCGGGCAATGGCTGTACAGAGATCAACACTGTTTGCAGCATGGACACCATTCAGTAAATTATAGGAAGACATGATTGCCACTGGTCTGCTTTCTTTAACTGCAATCTCAAAACCACGCAGGTAAATTTCCCTCAGGGCACGTTCTGATACCTGTGCATCTACGCCCATACGATTATCTTCCTGATTGTTGCAGGCAAAATGCTTAACGGTAACACCGCAGCCAGGTCTGCTCTGCACTCCTTTTGTCATGGCTGCTGCCATGATTCCGGAAAGCAGCGGATCTTCGGAATAATACTCAAAATTTCTGCCGCACAGAGGGTTTCTCTGAATATTAAGACTAGGTGCTAGCCAGAGATCTATGTGGAATTCTTCCATTTCTTCTGCCACTGCTATTCCAACTTTTTCCACAAGGGCAGTATCCCAGGTCTGAGCCAGTGCAGTTCCAACCGGAAATGCCGTACAGAACTGATAATATCTGTCTGCGTTTTCGTGAGTCTCATCTGTTCTCAGGTATCCGTTTTCCAGAGATCCAAGGACACCGATTCCATATACTGTGTCTGTTTCTCTGTCTACTTCATAATTCTGCTGAAGTCTCAGTCCTGCCGGCCCATCGGCCATGATCAGTGGGGAAACACCATATTGCTCATAAAGAGCAGCCGTGGTCTCACCGGCAGAGCCAGGAACACGGATTCCTGCCGCCCCCAGATTGCTGGAGATTCCAGCAATATTCCCATAAAACAGCGGGAGCAGATCCTTTGCAGGAATCTTATTTTCCGGTTGGCAGGTGCATTCTGTTCTCTTCTCTGGTTCAGGATAATAGATATATCTTCCAATCTTCTCATTCTCTGCCTTCTCTTTCCATTTCAGAGTTCTGGCAGAAAGATTCTGGCGGTCATAAACTTCTTCAGTAATATCAGTCTGGTTCTCAAGGATATTCGTTTTATCCAGGATCACACTCTCCGGCACTTCAAGCATTGCAGCCAGCGCAAGCGATGCAATGCTGTTTCCGACCCAGACAGCGTAATAACCTTTTTCAGCAATCCAGGCATGCTGCTCTTCGGAAAAATATGCCAGTGTCTTTCTGTCGATCCTGATTTTCAGCAGTTCTTTTTCCCCCGGCTTCAGAAGTTTTGTTTTTGCAAAGCCAGCCAGCCGACGGTATTCCTTCCCTGATTCATCCTGTGGAAGAGACACATAGACCTGCACGACCTCTTTTCCCGAAAAAGTTTCTCCTGTATTCGTTACCTCTGCTTCAACTTCAACGCCATCCCCTGATGTTTTCATCCCATGGAAGCGTATCTGCATTTCTGTGTAAGAAAGTCCATATCCAAACGGAAACAGCGGTTTTACACCAAAAGTATCAAAATAACGATATCCTGTATAAATTCCTTCCTTGTACTCTTCTCTTTCAAGCTTGCCATTGAGATAGCTGTATTCCTCTGCACACGGATAATCCTCATACCTTCTGGCCCATGTTGCAGTCAGCTTGCCACCTGGAGTTACCTTTCCCAGAAGGACATTGGCGAGGGCAAGTCCGCCTCTTTGTCCAAGCTGGGAAATATTCAGGACAGCACAGATATTTTCTGTTTCTTCCAGAATATCTGTCAGTTCTACCGGACCGCCGGAATTCAGGATAAGTACTGTAGGAATCTTCTGTGCATCAAGGAACCGGATATCCTCCCGCTCCCGTCTGCTCAGATAATAATCTCCCTCGACCCTGCGCCTATCCTTTCCCTCACCGGAAATCCTGCTTACCACATAGATTGCTGTCTGGGCATCGACAGTATCTTCTGCTGTGACTGCACGGCCTTCCGGCATTGCAAAAGGATTTTCCGCATAGGCATCAAAAGGATTTTCCACAAACTTTGCTTCTTCCAGTATTTTTTCTTTCCATGCCCGGCGTGCTTCTGCGTATATTGACTCATAATTGGCTAGCCATTTCTCGCTTACGATCTGAATACCGTTTTCTTTCAGTCCCTGATAAATAGAAATGTTACTTCTGTTATTCACATCACCGGAACCTGTTCCGCCTTTCACTGTCTTTCCCGCACCGGCGCCGTATAAACCTATTTTCGTGGAAATATTCAGAGGGAGTATTTTTTTATCATTTTTCAGCAGTACAATACCCTCCTCTGCTGCTTTTTCCGAAAGAAGACCGTTTCGTATTTCACGGTCTGACATGCTGTGTTTCTTTGTTCCGCTGTGTTTCCATTTCTTAACTGTCATATCTTACCTGCTACCTTTTGTTATTCTTTTACGCCTCCAAGTGTCACTCCTGCGATGATAAACTTGGAAAGAAGGAGATATACGATAATGATCGGCACAATGGCAACTGTGATCATCATGTAAATCTTACCCATATCAAAATTCATATAATCTGCTCCACGAAGTGTTGCAATCAGGATTGGAACAGTCATCTTGCTTTTAGACTGGATAACCAGAGCAGGAACGAAATAATTGTTCCAGGAGCCTACAAATGTAAAAATCGCCTGTACAGCGATTGCCGGCTTCATGATTGGCAGTACAATACTGTTGAAAGTACGGAATTCTCCGGAGCCGTCAATTCTGGCTGCTTCTACCAGTGACATCGGCAGTGAGGACTGCAGATAGCTGTACATAAAATAGAATACGGCCGGTGACGCAACAGACGGAATAATCAACGGAAGCAGGGAATCATATAATCCCATCTTTGTGATCAGACGAAGGAAGCCCATTGCAGTTACCTGTGTCGGCATGACGAGGATCGCCATGATAAATGTAAACGCTACATTCCTTGCCTTGAAATCATAGGCATAAAGACCATATGCTGTCAGTGAGGAAAAATATGTACATAATACTGCACTGCATCCGGACACGATAATACTGTTAAGAATTCCCCTGAACATCGGAAAGCTTCCGTCATTTGCAACATTCATCAGGTTTTTCCAGAAATATTTTCCAGGAAGAGCAGAAAATCCCTTCTGAAGCTCTGCATGAGAATGAGACGCATTCACGATCAGTACATAAAAGAAAAAGAGACACATAAAGGAAAGAATAATAAGTACCACATGTGCCACGATACTTCTGATCCTGCTGGCTGTCTTATCTTTCATCATTTTGTTTTTCTCCTTTCTGCTCTTGCTCTCTTTTTCGCTGCTTTCTTAGATCCGTCCGGATCATTGTCGTTAGTCATACGATATACAAAGAAGCAGAGGATTGCACTGATAATAAACAGGTATACAGACAATGCTCCGGCCATACCATAATTCTTGCTCTTCAGATGGCTGTTCAGGAACATAATCAGTGTCATGGATGTTCTGTCCGGATTACCCTGTCCGTTTGTGAGGATCTGCGGTACATCAAACATCTGAAGGCCACCGATGATGGAAGTGATCAGAGTATAGGAAAGAATCGGACGAATCAGTGGAAGCGTAATATAGACGAAACGCTGAATGCTGTTGCATCCGTCCAGATCCGATGCTTCAAAAATATCCATACTGATTCCCATTACTGCTGCCATCAGCATGATGGTCGTGTTTCCGAACCACATCAGGAAATTCATGAAACCTACCAATGATCTTGTTCCCAGAACAGAGCCCAGAAAATCAATCGGTTCCTTTATCCAGCCCAGTGAACACAAAATGGAGTTTACAGGTCCGTTTGTGGAAAACATGGTAAAAAACAGAAGTGCAAATGCTGATGCCATGATCAGGTTCGGCAGATAAATTACAACCTTAAAAAACTGCTTGCCATGAAGCTTCAACCTGGCATCAGTAAACCAGCATGCAAGCACCAGTGCAACAACGATCTGCGGAACAAATCCGATCACCCAAAGGATCAGTGTATTCAGTCCGTATTTCAGCATGTCAGAATGCAGAAGACTGACATAATTGGCAAGTCCTATAAAATTAGGACCAATCTGCTTGATTCCAGAACGGAAATATTCAAAAAAGCTGTATCTCACTGTATCAAACAGCGGAATCAGCGAAAAGATAAAATAGATCACAAAAAACGGGAGAATAAATATGTATCCCCATTTTCCGTAATTAACGCTCTTTTTCTTCATAATGCTCTTCCTTTCCAGCAAGCTGCAGGATCCAAAGATCCTGCAGCATCAACAATTATCCTCATGTGGTATTTATTCCGGCCACTGGATCTCTGTGATCTCCGGATAACGCTCCTGAATAGCTGTCTCAAAGTTGGCTTTTGCTTTGTCAAAGTCTACTTTACCCTGGAAGTAATCACTGAAAGCGTTCTGGATCAGCTCTACACAACCCTGGTCATATGCGGAAAGCGGTGCGATCTTGATATTCTCTGCAACCGGTGCAAAATACTCAAACGGGTTCTGTCCACCAAGGAAATCAGATGCGAAATCTGCATTTGTAGCTGCATCTTTCATACCGGATTTTGTATTTGTAAAATCAGAGTATTCTTTGGAAATCTTAAGAAGATTATCCTGATTTCCCGTCATTGCCAGGATAATATCTTTGACATGTTCCGGATTATCTGTTCCTGTTGCAGCCTGAATGTAAGAACCACCCCAGTTGTATTCCTGCGGAGGATTTGTAACAGCCCAGTCACCTTCTGCTCCATCCCAGTTTGGTTTCAGAGTAAAGTCGATACCCCATGCCGGGAAGAGGAATGCGAATACCTTGGACTCAGAACTCATTGCCTTGTTCCAGTCATCGTTCCACTGACCTTTTACAGTTTTGTTAAGATAACCTGCATCCAGCCACTCTTTGGAATCTTTTACCCAGTCCATGATCTTTGAATCTACTTTGATCACAGAATCACCGGACTCTACCCACGGATTCTCAATGCTGTTTCCATATAAGCGAAAAGTGTCTGCATAAGAAGCAAATGTATAATATCCTTTTTCTTTCAGCTGAGCTGCTGTTTCTTTAGCTGTATCCCAGTCTTTCATCTTCTCGCCAACTTCTTTCGGGTCATCAGTACCGAAAACATCTTTCGCAATGTCACGACGATATACAAGGACACCCGGGCAGCACTGCCATGTGGCGCCTCTCTGTACTCCATCCGCATCAGAAGCTGTTGTTTTCGTGAAATCATACTGATCTGCAAGATCCTTGTCCGGATCAATGCCAAGATCAGTAAGAGGCATTGCAACATCCGCATCTTTGTCTGTATATTTGAATACATAATCTGTCTCAGAAAGGAACATGTCTACCTTATCATCTGCACTTGCATCAGCCTGGTTGAGAAGTGCCTCATCCAGTTTCTGCTGATATACGCCATCCTGGTTCGGATTTACGATCCAGTGGATCTCTGTACCATCTTTCAGTTTTGTAACTGTACCATCTTTGGAAGTGGACTCTACTTCCGGATAAATAGCTTCCAGTCTCTGACGGAACTCATCATTCCAGGAATAAATATTGATCACTTTTCCCTCATCCGATCCTTTTGCAGATACACAGCTTACATTTGCTGCCATCATTCCACAAACCATTGCTGCTGCAAGGATCATAGATACCGCTCTTTTCTTCATAGTATAAATCCTCCTTTTTCTGTAGCATCCCCGATGCTTTACCTTTGATGATAAAAATATACCATTTTTTTATCTGCGATTATATTATTAATCTTAACAAAATGTCAAATTCATGTCATAATATAAAAAACCAACACATTCCTTAAACATCAACATATAAGGAGGATATCAATATGTCCATTTCCCAAGACTGGATTACTAATGAACTGGAAGATACAGAACTGGAAGCTCTTCATCGCTCTCCCTCTGTGGAATATTCTTTTTACAATGCCGTAAGAGCCGGTGATATGGAAGCTGTAAACAAAAACTGCGAGGAAGACTCTTTTCTTCATCTGAAGGGAACCGGTATCCTCTCCAAAAATCCTCTGACCAACCTGAAGTATCATTTCGTTGTCACTACTGCCATGCTCACCCGTTACTGTATTGACGGTGGACTGGAGTCTGAACAGGCATATCGTCTCAGCGATTTTTACATTCTGAAAATGGATTCCTGCACCACTGTACGCCAGATTGCAGATCTGCATCATATTATGGCCAGAGATTTTACCGGAAAAATGATCCTCCAGAAAAAAAGCTCTATTCTTTCCAGACCGGTCATGCAATGCGTGGACTATATTTACGGTCACATTAAGGAGCGTATCACCATTCAGGATCTGTCAGAACATACCGGACTCTCTCCCAGTTATCTGTCCAGAGTATTCAAACAGAATCTTGGAGTATCCATAAGTGATTACATTCGCGAGAAAAAAATCGAAAAAGCCACTCACCTGCTCCGATACTCTGATAAAACAGTCGTTGATATTGCCAATTATCTGAATTTCTCTTCACAGAGTCATTTTATCCAGATCTTTGAAAACTTCACCGGCCTTACCCCAAAGAAGTACCGTGACAAATATTACAAATCCATGTGGTAAACATCCTTATTATTATGGCTGATATTTTTTATCAGCATCAAAAACGACATCCCGCAGCTTTTTACAACTGTGGGATGCCGTTTTCCTATTGATACTTCTGTTTCTGTAATTTAACAATTATGTATAACCGATTTCTGTTACATCAGTTCCACTTTGATCCTGTGTGTTTCTTTTACAGAAAGCTTTTCGAGCAGTTCCCGATCTATACGTACACAGGTACTCTGTTTGTTTTTCATTTCCTTTTCATCGCACCATACTGTTTTTATTTTATATTCTGAAGGAAGTTTTTTCTCCGGATTGCAGATACAGATCTCCAGCTTTCTTCCGGCAAATTCCATAGTAAGAGATGCCTGTCCATTCTCATTATACTGCTCCGGCATCAGTGCCGGCGCGATCACCAGATCTCCAAGATCTCCTCTGACGCCAAATACCTCTGTGATCATAGTCAGCATATACCAGCTTGCAGCACCGGTAAGATATGCATACAATCCTCTTCCCTGATTATCAAAATATTCCGGAATTCCAGGATACATCCTGCTGTTCTCAAAATCCATGGCAGCGTCCAGAAGCGTTTCCAGAACCTTATGTCCTTCTTTTGCATAGCCGTTTTTATACAGTGCATTGCCATACATAACAGCCATATGGGAAAATACCGCTCCGTTTTCCTTTTCTCCATAAGCAAACCCGAACATTCTTCCCAGATCAAATTTTTCTTCATGGAAATTGGTATTCAGGCGATATCCTCCTGCCTGACGGTCAAAAAGATATTTATCCGCACTTTTACAGATAGACTCAATCTGATCTTTCTGTGCGGTTTTACTCATGATCGCAAATACCTGACTGGTAAGCATCATACGTACCTGGCTGTTTTCTGCCCTTTCCACAGGACGTTTATGATCATCATAATATCCGTTGAACCAGCCGTTTTCTCCGTCTTTTACCCATTCTCTTCTGCGGATGTTTTCCATCATCCAATCTGCCTTTTCATCCAGATTCCGGCTAAGCTGGTCCAGACGGATCACAATAGTATTTCCGCTGATATCATGTGCACATTTTTCTGTGTACTGTCTCAGAAGCTGCTGCTTTTTCTCCGGGCTTTCATAAAGCTCACGGTCTCCGGTAAACAGGATTTCCATTTCTTCCGCAACTTCAATCCTGTCAAACATTTCCTTTTCCTGAAGTTTTCTCAGATATTCTGCGATGTTCTTCATATTTCCAGCATATGCACAGGTAAATGCCACACTCTCACCATTTTCCCATGCCATATCCATGGCATCGTTCCAGTCTGCCCCGTGAAGTTTCATCTCGTTGTGCTCTCCTACATCATAAAAAGCACAGAGATTTTCCAGCAAAATGTGTTCCAGAACCGTTCCGTAATAAATCTCACCGGATTCTGTTTTCTGATTTTCTCCATAGGCACTGCTCCATTTTTCATCATGCGCAGTTCCTCTTTTTGTCTGAAGATCCTTGAAATATGGAATCTTCTCAAAAAGGACATTCATATCCCCGGTCTGATCCATATAAAGCTGCGTTGTCACAAATGGCCAGAAAGCATGATCCATCCACACGCGGGCAATGTTGTTGCGGTCTGCGATAAATTCACCCTGTCTGTTTCCGATGATCGTGGCATTGGTTCCATCGATGCGTACTCCACCGTAATTATCGACGATCATCTGACGTACAACAGAAGGATCCATGATCAGAAGTGCCAGACAGTCTTGCCAGAGATCACGCCAGCCTCTTCCACCTTTTCCATAATCATGATACGGGAGGAATGAACAACCGTAAATTCTTCTTAATATCGGCTGGAAACAGATCCATTTCAGATAATTATCTCTGTCCTCATCACCTGTCTCAAAAGAAACATTCACTTTTTCTGTCCAGTGTTTTTTTACATGTTCAAATTCTCTTGCAACCTGTTTTTCAGTTCTGTAAAACCGTGCAGTCTCCTCCGGCAGCTGATTTTTTTCAGATATTCCCGCTGTCACAACATATACAGCTGTTTCATGTGGTCTCAGAACCCTGGATGCAAAACGAATACCACCGACAGCTTCCTTTCCTTCAATTTCTGTTCCTGCCGGAACACCTTTTTTCTCTTCTCTGACCACCTCCGGAATCAGGAAAGAACCGCCTTCTCCGATAAACATTTCCACATCAGGATAAAAGCTTTCCGGTTCCGTTCCCTCGCCTTCAGATCCATATACAAAATATGCAGTATTATTCTTCTGATGACCTCTTTCATCAAAAGAAAGCACCGGTTTTACTTCAACACCGTACTCCGTTGTTCTTATCCTGTGCAAAAGGGAAGTCACATGCCTGTGATCTCTGAGATTGTCTGCACTTCTTCCATATACAGGTATTACAGCAACCGGTGTGATCTCCTGTTCTTCCTCTTCAATATTGGTAATCTTTACAAGATGGACCTCCGCATCACCTTTCACTGTCACAAAAGACAAAATCTCTGACTGAAGTCCGTATTTCTCAGAAGTTCTGTGCAGCTTCTGCCACATAAATCCGGCTTCCAGGCTGCTTTTATCCTGTTTATCAGTATATTTCTGAAATTCCTGTTCTGCCGAAACTCCGCATGCTGACCAGTAACCTTTTCCTTTTATCTTGCACCAGAAATTTCTGGTGTTTCGATTATTATGAAGATTCTCAATGCTTACCGGTTCCAGCAGAAAATGATTCTGATCCAGTTTGCTGTCTCCTCCCAGAGAAGGGGTGATCGCGGATTTCAATCCGTTTTCTCCGGCCAGAGGTATATATAAACCGCTGTAATTCTCCGGATTTTCTATGGAAAAACTTCCATTTTTATCCTGAAATTTTATATATTTCATTCTGTGATCTCCTTCCTGCCAAAATAAAACGGTATTTATATTCCATTTTACTTTGTATTCATAAATGTGATCTCCTCGCAATTTATATCCATTATGTCATGACATATAGAATTCAATTTCTGTCTCACCGGTAAGTTTCTCCTGCGGAATATAATTACCCGGAAGTTCTTCTCCATTTACATAGAGTTTTTTACATCCGGCTTCCACATGTCCCGGATTCTTCACAGTGATATGGAGATGACATCCACGGAAATCCTTGCTTATCTCAAACTTCTCCCATTCTTTTGGAATCGATGGTGCTATACGTAAGCCATAGAAATCCGGACGCATGCCAAGAATTCCTTCTACACATCCTACCATCACAGTAGATGCTGTTCCTGTCAGCCAGTGCACATGAGATCGTCCGAAATTCGGGCTTGCTTTTCCTTCTGTAAACTGTCCATAGCAGTATGGCTCCAGCTGTCTGATCTCAGCCCTGTCATTCTGCGCTGCCGGAGCATTCTCCAGGAAATAATTAAATGCACGCTCACCATGTCCGCAAAGTGCTTCTGCCAGAATGAGCCATCCCTGTGACTGTGAAAAGATTCCCGCATTTTCCTTTGTTCCTGCATTGTAGATAACCGCAAGTGCTCCGTCGAAAGCATTTGCATGATATGGAGGATCCATAAGGATTGCACCGTATTCTGTATTCAATCTTTCATAAACCATTTGAAGAGCCAGATCTGCCTGCCGCTCTGTTGCAAGGCCGCTGATCACAGCCCAGCTCTGTGGATTCAGCCACATATTTGCCTCCGGGTCAGTTCTCTTTCCGATAACCTCTCCCCGCTCCGTAAACCCACGGATAAAACGATCTTCATTCCAACAGAGTTCCTGGATCAATTTTCCAAGCTGCTCTTGTTTTTCTTCCAGGTATTTTATATATTTTTCATCTTTTTTGTACTTTGCAAACTCTTTCAGGATAGTCATTGCATAATAGAACTGTAATGCAACGAAAGTAGATTCCCCATCCTTTCCAAGTCTCAGACAATCATTCCAGTCTGCATAAAGGCCGGCCGGCATTCCATGTCTGCCAAGATGGTTCATGGAGAAGTCAATAGCTCTTTTCAGATGCTCGTATACAGTTCCTTCATCCTTGTTTGCAAACGGGATCACTTCATCGATGAATGCAAAATTTCCTGTCTCTGAAATATATTTGTATACAGTAGGGAACAGCCAGAGTGCATCATCTGCGCGGTATGCCGGATGACCGGTTTCCTGTACATAGGACGCATCATCCGGTGTATCCTCATGTCCCGGATTATGTGTGAATTTCACAAGTGGAAGACCGCCGCCGTTATCTACCTGTGCTGACAACATGAAACGGATCTTATCCAGTGCCATTTGGGGTGCAAGATGGATCACACCCTGGATATCCTGTACAGTATCACGGTATCCATATCCGTTACGAAGTCCGCAATAAGTAAAAGATGCTGCACGTGACCAGATAAATGTCATAAAACAGTTATATGCGTTCCATGTATTGATCATGGTATCGAATTCCGGACTTGGTGTTCTGATCTGAAAATGTGCAAGCTGTCCGTGCCAGTAACTGATCAGTTCTTCAAGCTCCACCGCGCATGTTTTTTCACAGTCTGCATAATGTGCTATAATCTCCGCTGCTTCATTATCCTCCTTCATTCCTGCCAGAAAAGCCATTTCCCGACTTTCTCCCGGTTCCAGAGTAATTACAGCTGAAAGAGCTCCACAGCTGTTTTCATTATAATTTCCCTCATTACATAATACACCGGCTTCAACCCCTGCCGGATTGTTGTATCCGTGATATCTTCCAAGGAATTTTTCCCTGTCACCACACCAGGAAGAAACCTTCTCTCCAGCCAGGCCGAAGAATCGGTTGAACACGTTCTTGTTATCAACCTCTTCCCCATCCTTAAGGCCGTCCAGATTCGCATGGATCATCTGACGTACACGATCTCCACAGAATACTGTTCTTGTAATATACTGGGAATACTGCAGATTCACCTGATCCTGTTCATAATTGCTGTTATTTGTAAACTCTGCATATCCAGTCACACTGATCTCACGTTTTCTGTCTGAGCAGTTGGTAACTTTCAGATTCCATACCTCATAGGACTGCCCAAGCGGTACATAGTATCTCACCTCTGAATGTATCTCGCTGTAATCTGCCATCATTTTAGTATAGGCTGTGCCATGATGACATTCACTTTTATACTCACTGAGATCTTTGCCAACCGGCTGCCAGGATGCTGACCAATAATCTTTTGTGTCATTATCCCTGAGATAAATATATCTTCCCGGCTGATCAAACTGATTAAAAATATATCTCAGGATTCTGCCGTTCGCCCCGGATTTTGCAAAGCTGTATCCCCCTGCATTATTGGAAACGATTGCTCCGTATTCCGGCGATCCCAAATAATTCACCCACGGAGCAGGTGTGTCCGGCCTGGTAATCACATATTCCTTTTTTTCTTCATCAAAATACCCATATCTCATGCCATACAATCTCCTGTTCTGTATATTTTCCGTAACATTGTCTGTTGTTACCTATTTTCTACACTATAACTGATATGCAGATAGCAATATACAAAATAAAAGATTAAAATATCAGATTCATGACATAAGATATGGATATAATTCTTTACAATTCTTCCTCCGTGA
This sequence comes from Blautia sp. aa_0143, assembly GCF_004167315.1. NCBI lineage: Bacteria > Bacillati > Bacillota > Clostridia > Lachnospirales > Lachnospiraceae > Blautia > Blautia sp. aa_0143. Next base: position 11,474 of record NZ_RCXU01000008.1, on the reverse strand, counting down.
TCACCAGCTTCATGGCCCAGGCCGGGATATCCACATCCTCAGGCTCCTGCTCCATAAATACAAATGCTGTCCGGTATGGCGGCATCTTTGCCGGAAAAAGCCCGTATCCGTCTGTAAAATACACCAGGCCCTTAAGATTTTCAAACTCACGTTTTTCCATCAGCTCTTCCACATAAGCAAAAGCCGGACGGAAATCTGTACCTCCATCACCGTAAAGTTCCAGGCTGTTCATATACTCCTGCAATTCCTCTGCACCGGTGATCTTTACATCCGAATGCACTTTCTCATCACACTGGATAATGTGTATATTTACCTTCTGGAAAAAATTCCCGCTGTCGCTTAAGATCCCATAGGTTTCCTCCAGAAATCTCTGTACCAGTTCTCCTGAACAGGACATGGAGGTATCGATCACAATGACAAATTCCGAAACTTTTTTCACTTCTCTGGTTTCCAGGGGTTCGATCAGCGGCATATTCCCGTAAAGGGAAAGCCCGTAGGTATAAAAATTATAATCAAAGCTGTCCGGATCTACAGTCAGTTCTTCCCGAAATACTGCAAACTTCCGCAGAAATTCCCGATAATCATATCGTTCCCGGTTCTCCACTTTCAGTTGATCCAGAAAATCTCCGTCCTGCGCTCCTGCCTCCCTGGAAAAGGTCTCCAGATCTGTCTCGATTCCTTCGCTGATATCTCCCCATTTTTTGCTCATCAGGGGATTGGGTTTCCGATCGGGCTGCTGGTTTGCCCAGTATTTATGGTCGTCCACGTAGAACTCTTTTTCAAGCTGTGCCAGTTCTTTTTCCTTCAGAAATTCTTCTTTCAGAATCTTGTAGATTCTCTCTGCATTCAGCGTCTTCTTTTCCTTTTCCAGAAGACGGTAGGTTTCCCTCCGGAGAAGACTTCTGGAATATCGGACTGAGCGGTGGTAGATCCCGTCGATCATATGCTCCACTGCAATGTCGCAGCTTAAATTCCACAAACGTTTCTCTATTCCCGGCTTCCCAAAGTGCCGGAAAATGCAGTGAAATACCATATGGAGATATCCTCGATTCACAAGAATCCTGTTTTCTTTATAAAGCCCGCCAAGCTGTGCCGGATGGAAGTATATCACAGCCCCGTCTGTTCCAAACGGACTGACCGAACCATCCATCTGATAAATAAAACTGCTCAGCGCCACATCCAGAAAACGCATGCCAAGATACAGCTCGTCTCTTGCCGCCCGGAGAATGCTGCTGCCGATATCCTGGAGACGCTGGGCTGCCTCCTGGGAATTGGATCCCTGACCGGGCAGGAAGTTATTTTTATTGTTTTCAGTTGTTTCTATATCACTCATAACTGAAACTTCTTTCTCCTTTTAACAGGGCACCTCTCATTTTCTGTCTCCCCGGCCACCTTCTGCTCTTCCTTCTGCATCCGGCTGCGTTCATTCATCAGAAATGCGGAAATCTCCATATCCTTCTTCCCGGACGCCACATCAATACTATGTTCCAGGCCCTCTCTGTTCCAGAGTTTTTCCCGAGAAAGCAGCTCCAGACCATTTAAGCTTCCGCTTTCCACCAGAAATTCCCCGATATCCTTAAGATTTCCCCGGATATAATCCTCATACTGCTTCTTCGCCTTTTCACTGAGCTGCCACGGATAACGAAGCCGCCCAAAGCTCATATCAACCAGAACCTCCAACTTATCCATTACCACTGCCATATCAAACAGGCTGTCATACTCCGCGAAATCCAGTTCTTTGCTGTAGAAGCATTGCCGGTAATTGGTCCCTGAGCCATGATACTCCGTAAACAGAATTCTCGCAGGCGTATTCTCCACCGCCTCATCATAATGCTCCGGAAAAACCATATGCGCACGTTTTCCACCTGCATCACCATTTTCATACAGAAAATCCACATCGATCTTCTGCCACAGCTCACCGAGGATCTCCTTTGCACAGGACTTGAGCCCTTTTTTCTGATGGATCACAAGCTCCTTCAGCCCGCTGCAGCCCGTAAACGCCCCGGTTCCCACCTGCATCAGCGTATCCGAAAATTCCAGCCGTTCCAGTTTTTTGCATCCATAAAAAATATATCTTCCGATTTCCTTCAGCGTATCCGGGAAAACGATCTCCTGCACTTCCTCCCCGGCAAGAAGTCTATCTTCTCCGAATGAAAATGCGTCTTCGCTCTCCCAGGTTTCTGCATCTTCTTCTCCGTCCTTATGTGCAGAAAACGCATACGGCGCCGCACTGACTACCGGAAGACCATTGATCTCTTCCGGCAGCACGATCCGGTCATCGGTACCATAACACCGAACGATCTCTATTGCATTATTTTTAATTCTGTAATGTATTTTCATCGTACACTTTCTTCCCTATGTCACAATAATAAAAATTTCTGTTTCCTATTGTAGACTTATTCCAAACAAAAAACAACCCATCGGACCACTGATGGCAAGTCAGTATCCTGCGGGTTGTTCGTTTCTTTTATCATAAGGTTGGAGGAATTGCTATATTTTTATCGGTCTATACTTTGAGTTTTTTCTCTTCAGGATTTAAAGTTTCCTGTAAACTTCCATACCATATCCGGCTGTTCCGGAAGATAGGTAACGTTAGGTCTCCAGGTCGCGATCACGGTATCTTTAGAATTGACCCAGAAGGAATACTCTTCCCTGTAGGAAGTGTTGAGCAGTCCCACAGACAGATATAACGTTTCCTGATCCATTCCATAAGCAATGCTGTGATATCTCTTTGTAAAATCATCCGGATAAAGATCGTTCTGTTTCCAGCTCTTAAATCCTGCATAAGCAATCTTTTTCTCACCCTGGACTATCATTTCCAGACGCAGTTTACATCCTTCCGGAATGATCTTTGCACTTTCAATATTTCTCGGATTTTCTGTAAAAATAATCTCCCGGTTAAATAATCCACTGAGTTCTTTTTCCGCAGTTTTCAGTCTGCCTTCCGGCTGTGGCAGAGAAAGGCTTTTTATTTTTGCTTCCAGATATTTCTCTCCTTCTTCCCGTTTTTCTTCCGGGCAAGGTATGGAAACTGCTTCCTTCATATATTTAAGGCAGATATCTGCCGCAAGATATTCTCTCGCACCTGCGGTAATGCCAATGGCAACCGGAAGTTCCCGGAAGCACACCAAATACTGTCCAAATGCTCCTTCTGCCGCAAAGATCTCTTTTCCTGCTTTGATGTGATATGCATAATGAGTCAGTGCTTTTTTCTCATCTCCGGGAATTACGACTCTTGACTGTCCCATCTCTTCGATCCACCACTGTGGCACCAGCTGCTCACCCTTCCAGTTTCCTTTCTGGAGAAGGAGCTGTGCCAGTGTGGAAATCTGATCTGCGGTCAGATACATGCCCCAGCCGCCGGTATTATGTCCCTCAGGACTTGTAAGCCAGTTGATCTTTCCAAAACCAAGTTTGTCAAAAACACGTTTCTGCATAATGGACAGACAGTTTTCACCCATAACTTTGGTCACGATCCTGGAAAGTGTATAGCTGCATCCGGAATCATAATGAAAAACTTTTCCGATATCTTCTTTCAGCTTAGGCTGTCCAAGCCAGTTCTTCTCCCAGTCTTTTTCCAGTCTGGAAAACCATACATTATTACAGCATTCCGGGGAACCGGCCTGCATGGTAAGAAGATCATATACGGTAATATTTTCCAGGGCTTCATCATATTCATCCGGAAGATCTTCTCTCACATAATCCAGAAATTTATCCTCCAGATGAAGTTTTCCCTCATCCACCGCAAATCCAACACAGATACTTGTTCCGATCTTTGATAAAGAATGCAGCATCTGCGGCTCTTCCATTGAGAAAGGTGCCCAGGCTCCTTCAACAACCTTTTCTCCTTTATACCGTACAGAAATACTGTGTAATTCTACGGTGTTCTCAAGTTCCTCAAGCATTTTTGCCAGCTTGAACGGATTTAATTCATTCATTTTTTTCCTCCTCTGCAGGCTGCCATATGGATGTCTCGATACGGATTCCACCTTTTCTGGTGAGATATACACCAATCAAGATCAATGCAACCATAACTATAACAGCAGATACTGCATATACAAGTTTAATACTGAAAATTCCTTTTATAAAAATAATCGTGTAAATGATGATACTGATGGTGCAGAATACGTAAAGTCCTGCACTGGAAAGGTGAAATTTGTTCTTCTTCCAGGTATCCGGATATTTCTTCGGAAGACGTGAAATTGCATACACAACTGTAACATTCATAAAAAATGTGATCACCTGGAAAATATTTGTGATCGTCACGATACTCATATCAAAAATGATCGGAAGCAACACTACGATCAGTGTGTAGGTATAGATCAGGTACGGTGCTCCGAAACGGTTTTCCTTCAGAATTCCTTTCGGCAGCCATCCATCCTTGGCAGCCTGAGCGATCGGATATCGTACATCATTAAATACACCATTCAAAGTAGTGATGATTGCCATGATCGGTCCGCCGATCATAAAAAGTTTATACACAATACCAGGAAGGATCTCCTGTGCTGCCGGAAGGATTGTTTCCACACCTGCAACCTCATCGTGAGGAAGCACCCCACCTGTAACCATCGCAAGGCCCACATAAATAAAAAGCAGACATGGCACGCAGGACATTGCCGCAAACGGAACATCTTTCGTTGCTCTTTTCGCGTCTTTACCATACCACAGAATATTGTAGTAACCATTTGCGGAATTGATAAGAAGAAGTGCCGCCAGCATAAAGCCTTTAAAGCCGCCGGTAAACATCTTATCTCCTGAAAAATCAAAGATCGGCTGTCTGATCTGTGTAAGTCCGAAAACAACATACAGAACCATTGTGATCAGAAGAACCGTTGATAATATCTTGCTTACCTTTGCAAAAATATCCATTCCCAGAAGATTCAGAACAAACAGGATAACAACACCTGCGATTGCCAGTGCTTTCACTGTAATTCCCGGGAGGAGATTATTCAAATACAATCCCAGTGCCAACGCAAAAGAACTGTTGAGGATCGGCGTTACCAGTTTCGTATAAGCTACCAGACCTCCGGTGCTGACTCCGGAAAGGTTCGTTACGATGGAATACGGGCCTCCTGCCACGCGCATGGTCCCACCAAGAATAATATACGGAAAAACCATAAAGAATCCCATAACAATCGCTGTCAGATAAGCAAGCCATACAGAATAACCGGTATAAGCCATTGCCGGTCCGATCAGAGTTACCATTCCGGAGCCGATTACCATTCCTACTGCGATTGCAAAAAGATCACCACGCTCAAGTATACCCGGTTTCGGTTCCGGCTTGTTCACAATTATGTTCTTGTCGTTCATTTCATTGCGCCTTTCTTTACTTCTTCACTTTTTATTTTTTATTTTTTATATTGTATACATAAAGAATAGTGAAAAACGCCGTAACTGTCAATAACAATTAACAATTTCGGCGTTTTGTAAAAATTATCTGTTCTGTTTTTGTATACTTTTTACAGAAAAATGGTAATTTCTACAGCCTAATTATACCGTTGCACAAAGTTCTCACAACTGCTTTTTATATGTTTCTGCATACGCAGATAACATTCCATAGAATCACCTTTTCGAATACTTTCTACAATTTCCTCATGCTCTTTCAGAGATTTTCTTACGTACTCTTCTTCATTTACCAGTACGCCTCTGGACAGTCCGTTCCACAGTTCTGACAGCATATTTTTAAGTTTATCATTTCCTGCTGCTGTCCATAATTCCATGTGCAAAGTCTGATTGAGACTTGAATAACTTTCAAAATCACCTTTTTCTATCTCTTCTCTGGAAACCTTGAGGATCTGATCAATCCTCTGAAGATCGATCTTATTTTCACAACACAAAACACAGGCTTCACTTTCCAGTGCCGCCCGCACCTGAAAATGTTCGCGGATCGTTTTTTCATTCACTCCAAGAACTACTGCACGTTTATTTCGCTCCAGTTCCAGAAGTCCATCTCTTGCCAGAATCTGAAAGGCTTCTCTTGTAGGTGTAATGGACACTCCAAGTTCCTGCGCAGTACTTTCCAGTGTCAGAATTTCCCCCGCCGGAATTTTTTTTGAAAGAATTGCCTCTCTGAGATTCGCCGCAATCTTTTCTCTTATGGGTAAAGTCTTTATTGGTTTAAGTCCCAGCATGTATATACTCCTGTTCTTATAGATCTTTTTTATTTAGATGAATATTAACAGTATTCTATTCTAGCGTATTTTTACTGTATTGTAAATTCCCATTAAGACAGGTACCCACATTCTTGCAGGAGACTTAACTGACTTACACATTTTATAAATACTGGCTGAACTCCACCTTCTCCTTATTCGGGCCTTCAATAGTAAAAAATTTCACGCCATTCTCCCAGAACGGCAGAAAATGCACCTCGTCATTGGTGGTATTCAGTCCTGCTGCTGTCACCAGCTCGTGGACTTTCTCCACATCCTTCACATCAATGGCAACATGGTCAATGGCGCCGGATTCCATTTTTGCTGCTTTGTTCTCGTAAGTCTCGATCACAAGATTTCCAAGCTTCAGGAAAGCAACCTTCTCATTGGCAGCCTCGTTCACCGTCTGGAAAGCGATCTTAAATCCCAGTGCCTCATAAAATTTAATGGTTGTCTCAATATCATTGGTTGGCACACCTACGTGCTGAACTCCGTTCATCTGATCTTTTAAATTCATTTCAAAACCCCATCCTTTCATAAATCTGACATACTCATAAACACAATCGCTTCGCAATTTAGATTCAACTCTGCTACAGTTTTATGAATACGATCACTTTGCAATTCTGCGTTCCACCTGTGCAAGCTCCGGCATTGCCGGGATCGCACCTTTTTTCTCCACGCAGAGACTGGCCACTGCATTGCCGAAACGGGCAAATTCCTTCAGATCCTCCTGGGTCAGCTCGTCCAGATGTTTCTCTGCTGTGCTGACTTTGTACAGGAAACCGCCCCAGAAAGAATCTCCGGCTCCGTTCGTGTCTGCGATCTGTTTCACTGCAAATCCCGGTACCATACAGCCGCCATCCTTGCCGTAAAGATAGGCTCCTTCGCCGCCAAGTGTAACTGCCACAACTTTCACGCCCTGGCTGTACAGTGCTTCTGCTGCTTCCCGGACATCCTTATGATCTGTCAGAAGTTCTGTCTCTTCATCCGAAATCTTCATAAGATCCACATAGGGAACCAGGCTTCTCATATGCTTCTTCGCTGTCTTTTCATCCGGCCACAGAGATGCACGGTAATTGGGATCGTAAGAAATCACGCTGCCCTTGTTTTTTGCTCTTTTTACCGCATAAAACGTGGTATCTCTTGCAGGCTGATCCGTCAGGGACAGGGATCCAACATGAAAAATATGGGTATGATCCAGCACATCCACATCCACTTCTTCCTTCTGGATCTTCGTATCCGCTCCCGGTTTTCTTGCAAAAGAGAAAGTCCTCTCTCCAGTCTCGCTGACTTCCACAAAAGCCAGTGTAGTAAAATAATTTTCATCCAGGAGCATACCCTTGGTATCCACGTTTTCTTTCTCAAGAACAGATTTCAGGAACTTTCCGTGCATATCTTTTCCTGCTTTACCGATAAATGCAGTATGAGCTCCCAGTCTGCTGGCTGCAACTGCAACATTGGCTGGTGCACCGCCCGGATTTCTGGCATACAGCATCTGTCCATCCTCATTGATATCCTGAGATGTAAAATCGATCAGGATCTCACCAAAGGTTGTGATATCATAGATGGATCTTTTCACAGCATCTCCTGTGTCCATAATAAGGTTCTGATCAAGCAGCTGAAAAAAGATCTTCTCGCATTCTTTCTCATTATCTGTATGTATATGAAGCTCTCCCTCGTCAAACTCAGGCATACTTAAGACACCAAGCATAGACTTCGCATTTACAACATAACGGCCATAACATAATTCTACATCACAGGGGATGGATTCTGCAATACTTACCAGCTTTCTTGCATTCTGCATTGTGCCTAAAATTACTTTTACTATCATTTTTGTCTACTCTCCTATGCAAACAGGCTGATCACAACAGCACAGACCAGACCTGTTACTCCTACGATGGTTTCCATCATTGTCCAGGATTTCAGGGTTGTTTTCTCATCAATCTCAAGAAGGGAACCTACCAGCCAGAATCCGGAGTCATTTACATGGCTGAATGCCGTTGCGCCTCCGTTGATGGCACAGACCATTGCTGCCAGATAAACCGGTGACAGGTCTGCAACTCCGGGCATAGCCGCCATAATTCCTGCTGCCATTGTCATAGCCACAACTGCCGCACCAACCGATGCACGGATCAGAGCTGCAATAAGGAATGCAACCAGTACAAGCGGAAGTCCGCTTTTTTCCAGGGCTGGTCCTATAATATTTCCCATACCGCAGTCCTGCAGCACCCAGCGGATGATACCTCCACCAGTGATGACCAGAAGAATCTGTCCGGTAGGCTTCAGAGAACGATCCAGGATTTTCTTAAGCTGCTCTCCATTATAGCCCTGCTTCTTTCCAAGAAAATACATGGCAAGCAATACTGCTATGATCAGTGCCACAAATGGTGTTCCCAGAAATTCCAGAACAGGACGTGCCGCGTCGATTCCCGGAATGTATTCAGAAACTGTATTGCACAGGATCAGTACCAGCGGAACAAGAATGATACATAATACTGTAGAAAATTTCGGCAGATTGGCTTCTTCTTCCTCACGTACCTCCTGGATATTGGAGGGCAGCCCTGTATTGATCTTTTTGCCGATAAATTTGGACCATAAGATTCCTGCAAAGATCAATGATAAAATGCCCACAGGCACACCTACCGCGATCATCACTCCGAGATCCACATTCAGCATATTTGCCACCAGAACAGATCCTGCTGATGGCGGTATAAATGCAAATCCGGTGGCAAGTCCGGCGAGAAGAGGAATCACATAATATAAAGTAGATTTCTTTGTTTTCTTCGCAAGTCCGAATGCCAGAGGGATCAGGATCACAACGCCAGCCTCAAAGAATACCGTAGTTCCTACCACAAGTCCTGTGATCCCAAGAGCGATTCCCGCTTTTTTCTCACCAAATTTGTTTATCAGTGTCTGAGCAACGCACTGTGCGCCGCCGGACACTTCCAATATCCCACCGAACAGAGAGCCCAGTCCGATCAGGAGTATGATTCCCTGTAAGGTTTCTCCTGCGCCGTTTTCCACAGTGCTTACCAGCGTTGGAACCGGCATTCCGGCGCCAAGCCCGATAACCAGTGCAGCGATCAGCAGGGATAAAACCGGGTGGATCTTAAATTTTATGATAAGTAACAATAATAATAAAATTCCTGCTGCTGCCGCGATCAACAGTCTTGCCGGGTCTGCCGCAAATACCGGTTCTGTCATCTTTCCATTTACCTCATTTCTCTTTATTCAATATTTACATAAACTGTTCTCGTAACCCTGGTTTTATTTTACATATTTATGAATAGTTGCCTTTACAGCTCCGGGGCCGACGATCATCTCACGGAACATGTCCTCGATCTTCTCTCCGACACCATCTTTATAGAGGTCTGTGAAGAACAGTCTCTCATTGGAAAGGATCGGCTTCAGCTGATTCTTAAAGGTCTCCGGTTTTCCGATCACGATATCTCCAAGCTGCTCCTGAAGTTCCTCATTCATCGGGTCCGGTGCAAGCTCAAATTTGTTTCCTTCATCATCTACAGCCAGCATGTATCTCAGCCATCCTGCGATTCCAAGCGGGATTGCTGTCAGCCTGGAAGCATCTCCAAATTTCTTCACATATGCTTTTACAGTCTCACCGAAACGGATACCTACCATCTGGGACACATCTACAGCCAGACGAAGGTTGGTATCTCCAAGATACTCATTCGGGAAACGGTCATTAAAAAGCTCATCCACAAATGCCTGTGGGGAAAGGATTCCAGGATCTGCAACTACCGGAAGTCCCTCGTCATAAGCAACCATACGGGCCATTTTCATCATATCTTCGTTGGTGTTCAGCATATGTGCAAACAGATCATAGCCAAGTACCACACCAAGAGGGCCGGTTGCGGAATGTACAGGATTCAGGCATACGGTTACTTTCATTCTCTCGGAAAGATTGACGGTATTTCTGTCCGCCATGTATACGCCGAAGCCTTTTTCCAGAGCAGGGCGTCCGTTAGGGAAGCTGTCCTCGATAACAAGATACTGTGGCTTCTCAGCATTAACAAATGGTGCTATGTATGTCTTCTTTCCTGTGATCACCGGCTGCATGTCTTCAACGCCAAGCTTCTCAAGGTCTGCTGCGATCTGCTCGCTTGGACGAGGTGTGATCTTGTCGATCATGGTCCACGGGAATGCAACCACCTTCTCGTCCGTTACATAATCTACGAAGCCATCATCTACGAAGCCCGCTTTATGCCATTCCTCTGTCATAGTCAGCACGGACTCACGAAGCTTGGCGCCGTTCTGTGAGCAGTTATCCATAGATACCAGAGCGATCGGATATTTCCCTGCTTTATATCTCTCATTCAGCATAGCTACAAGAACTGCCATTGCTCCGGTTGCCTTATCCGGTCCGTTTTTAATATCTGCTTCCACAAACGGGAACCATGTTCCGTCTGCTTTCTGAAGTGCATAGCCCTTCTCTGTGATCGTAAAGGAAACCAGCTGCAGGGACTTAGCTGTGAAGATCTCCTTCAGGCGGTTCCATTGTTCAGCATCAGAAGACTGTGCTTTCACTGCTTCTGCAAGTGCCCCAAGAACTTTGTACTCACGGGTTCCATCACCATGAAGGATGACATTTAAGCCAAGGTTGTCATATGGCGCGTAAATCTTATCTACTACGTCATAATCAAAGGTCTCTACACATGTGATACCTCTGTCAAGAACTCCCTCTTCCAGAAGACCATCTGCAATACCGCCGATAAATACACGGAAGATATTTCCGATTCCGAAATGTACCCAGCCTGGCTCCTTCTTCGCTTTCTCAGTAACTGCCTCTACATCGTATCCTGGAAGATTGATGCCTGCTTTCTCCCATGCTTCACGCTCTTTGATTCCTTCTCTTGTTAATTTCATGATAGAACCTCCTTTTTTTCGTTCATTTCGTTATTTATGTCTTTTACTTATGTTTATGTCTTAACTGTAAGTAGAGTATAAAACTTTCCTTTTTAAAAATCTATTGGCAAAGCGTCTAATTTTACTCTTATTTTTTTGTTTACTTTTACCCGTTCTCCCCTACATTGCATTTCCCGCAAATTTATACTAAAATACATTTAACAAATGTAGCAAGAATTCTCTCACCTCTTCAGGTGGTGAGATGAATTGCACATCGGAGCATGTCTGCTCAAAAAAATCTCTATAGTATAAAAGAAACACTTGTTCTCCCTTCCCTGATGTAGTATACTGAAAAGAACAATTAGTTCATAAATACATATCCGTTGATATAAGAAAAAGGATGATAAATATAATGGAGTTAGACCATGAAAGATGCATTCTGGGGTCAGATATTCTGTCTGC